>JAEYWW010000182.1 GCA_023428805.1 Armatimonadota bacterium
GGGATTCAATTCGCTCCGCAAGAAGCAGGAGGAGGAGCCGACTCCCGATCCAGAACCGACCGCGGAGGAGCTGCTGCTGACCGAAATCCGCGATCTTCTCAAAGAGAAAGGCTGAGGCCCATG
The DNA here is from genome assembly GCA_023428805.1 of Armatimonadota bacterium. Classification (GTDB taxonomy): domain Bacteria; phylum Armatimonadota; class Fimbriimonadia; order Fimbriimonadales; family Fimbriimonadaceae; genus JAEYWW01. The sequence continues at coordinate 124 of JAEYWW010000182.1, forward strand.
CCACCCACTCGAAGGCGCGCATCCCTGATGCCGCCTTCGAGTGGCCCAACGAGCCAGAACATTGGACCGAAGGGCGAAGCCTGATCCCCCGGGGCCAAAACCCTTTCCCGTGCACGATGCAATCCCCGGCCCAACGGGCCAGAACCTCGGAGCGAAGGGCGAAGCCCTGGAGATGAGGGGCAGAAACTCACAGCAGCCCTGAAAGGGCGTCACCTGACCGCCCTATGACAACTGGAAGCCAAACGAAGCGTGGAGGGCAAACTTCTCGCTCTTCAAAGACAGCCTCCGCACGATGAAGTCATCGTAAAGTCCGGGGTGGATCGTGGTGTCCACGCGCACCCGGATGCTGAAATAGAATGGATCGGGGCCTTCTCCGACTTCCACCTGGATCGTCTTCTGATCCTTGTCGTCCGTGGTGAGCCTTGCTTCGCAGACGACTTTCTCGACCGACCGATAGGGGTCGTGGATGTCCGGCGAGTAGGCGGTGATCACAACATGGTGTCCCGGATAGTGGGAGTAGGTGACCATGTCCTCGGTTTCCAAAATCACTTCAAAGACCCGCTTCTCCCGGTCATCGGGATCGGTGCGGAAGACGGTGAAGGGAAGATCGAAGCTCAACCCAGAGTAGTGGGCGTCTCCGTAAATCCCGGCCTCGTCGCCGAGGTGGACTCGTCCCTGCCAAATCAGTTCGTTTCTGCGATTCCAGGCCATGAATTTCCGCGCTTAATGAACCACGATGCTGTCGCGGACCTGCTCGATGGCTTCGCGGCCCTCGCGCGTGTCGGGACAGCGGGTTTGCACCGCCCATGCCCTCTGTCCCTTGACAATCAGGATCACCTCAACCTGATACGCGGCTCCGTCGTTCTTGGATGCAGCAAAGAGGCGCAGTGCGCTCGCTCCCTTGACTTCAAAAGCCTGCCGCTCGGGATGCCATTCGCGGAAACCATCGCGCTCCAGTGAGGGAGCGAATGTCTTTCCCCAAGCGGCGAGATCGACTCCCTCACCTGTTTTGATCTCGAATGTGGAGACCAAAACTTGCGCTTGATCGGCCTCGCCCCGCCACTCTTTGATCCCGCCGACTTTGGCAAGCTCGGCTTCTGATCGAGCGGCGTTGAACGGCTGGAGTTCGACCGGAGCTTCCAGGCTCAATCCTTCGAGCGTCGCCTTGCGCCAGGCAAAGAGGGAAGGTGCGGGACGTGAAATGATCTCCGGGCGGACGCGTTCGCCCCAGGCGGTGTAGAGTCCTTCGATTTCGGGCGGGGCGTTGATGTTGAGTCCGGCGCGGATGTCTTCGATCTCGCCCAAGGAGAGGAGTCCGTCGGTGGGAGTCAACGTGATCTGCCACGCCTCAGTCTCGCTTTTGGCCCGGAGCACGGCCCGCGAGCATCCCTGCGGCTGCTCTTGAACAAGAAGGGCTCCCGTGAGTGCCCCAAGGTGGACTTGGGTCACGGTGTAGCCATCGAGCAGTCCCCAGTCCTGCCTCGCCAGGCGATCCAATTCGATCTCGGGCGAGAAGTGGACGCTCTTCCATTTGTCATAAGTGATGGTGACCTTGACGCCCTCGCCTTCGGATCGCCAGCTATAGCCCATGACCGACTGGGGCACATCGGGAAAAGCTCCTGAAGAGACAAGGGCAGGGTTGTTCGGCAGGAGAGCCGTCATCTTCGCCTCCGATAGCGAATAAGGGGAGAGATTCAGCCCAGGCGAGGCGAGGGCGACGGCGGCGAGGATCGAAAGAGACATGGCTCCTGTGCTTCAGGACGGAGCACAGGAGCGAAAAGCGGCGCGCTAGGGCGACGGTGGCGGGCGGTTTCCGGCAGCGCCTCCGCCGATGCGCATGCTGTCCCTCATCCTCGCCATTTCCGCCGCAAAGTCCTGAGGAAGATCAGCGAATTTTCTCCTGCCCGCACCGGCCTGAATGCTTCCGTTCTTGAACCACTCATCCTGGCGATCCTGCTCGGAGAGCTGGATGCCAATCCGGACATGCTGGAGCGTCGCGGGGGTGTAGGACAAGGCGTCCGACTTGTAGTCGAGGGTGTTATGCGTCTCGCCCAAGTCTCCACTGCTCAGCCGCATCGAAAGTTCCGCGGGAGTCACGAAGGAGGCGCGTCCACTCGGCTCGTGGCGCATCAAAGCCGCCATCGCCGAGTCCACTCCCACGCTCAATGCGGCGTTCATGGGAAATCCGTTGGCGAACTTTTCGGTCGGTTCGTCGATCAGCTTTGGAACCGGCTCCTCGTCCTGGTTGCCGCCATCGCCCATCGAGACGGCGATGAAGCTGCCGCGTCCCACCACGTTCGGCGTGGACGTCTCGATCAAAAGCTTTTCAACGAGGGTCCGCGACCTTTGTGGCAGAACGCCAAGCGTCAAGGAAGTGGGAGCGATGTTTCCGTCAGGGAACATCAGGGCGAGGAGGCGCAGATACTCAGGAGTGTGAGAATAGCCGTAGAGCGGATCCTCCCACTCGTCGGTGAAGGCGAGCAGATAGGCGCGGTCAAGCTGGCCGATGTTCCAGCCCTCGACGCAGAATTTCATGGCCTGGCTCAGGCTCAGGTAGCCGTGATCGTAGAGTTGTGCGGTGAGTTGGGCGACCTCCTTGCGGTTCGCGCGCTTCGCCCAGGCGTCGATGTGATCGGAGGGCTGAATCTCCAGCAGACCGTTGGTCAGAACTGCGCTGCATCCCGACGATTTGAGAAGTTCAGGGATTCGGCCCAGAGCGACCTGTCCCGAATTCAACGCCTTCCCGGCCTCCATGACGGCTGAGTCGGGCAGGACCGCAACGACATCCAGATTCTGCATTTTTGCAAATTCGAGCAGAAGATCGGCGGGGGCCAAACCGAGTGGCTCGTACCTGTCGGGACGTGAAGCGAGCGCCCGCGCCTCCTCGGAGAAGGGCGTCGTGTCCTCCGCACCAATAGAAATGAACTTTGCGGGTGCGCCTCCGCCGAAGCTCATCGTGCTCATGAATCGGTTGCCGTTTCCGCTTGAACGGTTGTTGAGATTGATCGCGAGCTCGCGGTGAACCTCGGGGATCGAAATGACCTGGCCGTCCTGCCCCTTCAAATCGAACTCTGGGAGGACGCTTTCAATCGGATCGGGGGCGGCGTTGACCCATGCTCCGGCTCGATTCAGAATGACTCCTTCTTGGCTTGCCACGACGAGATCAAGGCTGTAGTTGTGTCCCATTTTATCGCGTCGAACCGTGACGAGAGTTTTATCGATCTGCCCGGGCAGCGAAGTGACGTTGAGGAGCGCCGATCTCAGCCGCACGTTGGATGGGATGTTTCGTTTGGCTTCGTTGATGATCTGTGCGAGTTCGTTGTGGCTCTTGATGAAGGCCGATGTCTCCCGGTTGATCGCGAAGCCAAACGCCTTCTGCATCCGGTTTGGGTTGGTCGCATAGGTCACAGACTCGCCCGCTGGGATGGACGCGAGTTTGGCGAGGTCCATCTTGGCGATGATCGCCCGAAGCAGATCGTGCGCGGGAGACTTGTCCATCGACCCTCCCGCGAAGATCGTGACAGGTGTGCCGGGGTCGAGATTTGCATTTCGTGACCGCATGTCATCCGCGATCTTAAGGAGCTTGTCCAGCTCCTCCTTGACTGCCTGCTTGCCCGAATCTCCTCCCCAATCCTTGGGCTCCATCTCCTTCAAAGTGGTCTCAACACCGGCGGCAAGGGATGCTCGGAAGAGTTGATCACGCTTCTTGGCCAACTCATCAATGCGCGCCTTGTCGGTCACCAGGTGGAGTGTCCCGCTGCGGTCGGTCCAGGCGCATCCCAATGCGCGAGCGATGGAGTCAATGACCTCCTGGGCGGGGCGGTTGCGGACTGAGAGCAGAATCGGTTCACGTCCGACATTGGGGTCGGTGGTGAGCTTTGCCCCGGTCTCTTGGGCGATTCTTTCGATCACGGATGCTGCCGATGCCCCCGGTTCGGCGAGCGTGATCGGCTTGTCCAGCCCGGCGGGTGGATTCTGCGACAAGGCAAGAGCGAAAAGGAGAGTGGTGGACATTCTACGAAACCCTTAGTACGTCATACCGCATCCCGCCGCAGCTTGTTCCTGCATTGTCAAAATTTTTCTGGGCGATCGAGCTGCGCCATCGCCATATCCAGCACGTGTTTGGGGGTGCAGCCCTGCTCGCGGAGCGTTTTGATCGAAGCGTCGTCCGCTCTCTTGGCCAGCCGCCTCCCGGTTTGATCGACGACCAGCGCATGATGATGGTATTGCGGTGCGGGGAGGTCGAGCAGCCGCTGCAGAAGCCGGTGAACGTGAGTTGACTCCAGCAGGTCATGCCCTCTTGTCACCAACTCGACGCCTTGCCGCGCGTCATCGACAACCACGCAGAGGTGGTAGCTGAACCCCGAATCCTTGCCTTGGATGACGACATCGCCGAAGATATGGGGTTGGGCAGTCTGCGGGCCAACCCCCCGATCTTCAAATCCCAACTCCTCTCCATCCCTGATGGCTCTTCCCATATCAATTCGCAGGCAGCAGGGTGCTCCTGCGGCTTTCAGACTTTGAACCTGAGCGGAACTCAGATGACGACAGGTGCCGGGATAGATCGGCCCGTCCGGGCCTTGGGGAGCGCTTCCGATGCGGGCGATCTCTTCCTGGATTTCCCTTCGGGTGCAGAAGCAGGGATAGGTGTATTCGCGAAGCGATTCAAGAGCGCTGAGATAGGGCGCCGAGTCGTCTGATTGCCGATGAACCTCGCCATCATTCCAAAGGCCGAGCCACCTCAGGTCTTCCAGGATTCCCGCTTCATGCTCCCTCCGGCTGCGGGTCTGGTCAATGTCCTCGAATCGAAGCATCATGCCGCCTCCGCCGGACTGCCAGGCGAACCAGGCTGCATAGGCGTGCCCCAGGTGGAGCCGACCGGTGGGACTGGGTGCGAATCGGGTTCGGGGATAGGGCGTCATGCCTGAAAAGCTCGCAATTGAAACAATTGTGGCGAAGCACAGGGGCTTTCTTGTCGTCTGTATTCTACAAGCGCATGACGAGCCTTCTCGCCGCCCTCGCCCTGGGTACTGCTGGTTTTCAGACAACGCCTCAGCAGCCTCGTCTGTCGCCGGATCAACTCCGCGCCAAGTTGGCGACGGTGGCGGTCTTCACTTTGGCGGACGCGGAAGGCAAGCCTCTGATCGCCGACTCTGACAACGGCAAGGATCGTCATTTTGGCGCTTTTCTCAGCCATAGGGATGCTGAATTGACGCTCGCAGATCTTCAGAAAAGCAAGCCGGAGATTGCGGCCAAGCTCAAAGTCACACCGATCAGTCTGGCCCAGGCTTTTGCGGTGGAGGCCGAAAGCCAGAAGACTGCGACTCCGGTCCACGTGTCGCTGGTGCCCGACACGCTCGAAGTGGAGGCGGGGAAGGAGCAGTATAAGCGTCAGGGGCAGGACCCCAAGCTGCTGAAAGGCGTCCCGATCTTCGTTCCCAAGCTCAAGGACAAGAACACCTATTTGACTTTGACGGTCAACAATCAGCCCGCCTACCCCTTCTTCCTCAGCATGGGTGATCTCCGCCAGCTGCTCGACAGATTCAAGCAGTCCAACCCTGCGGCGGCCGCCAGCTTGATCGTCGAGATCACGAATCTTGAGACGGTGGTGCAGACTCTTCGGACCTCCAATGATGAAGCCGTGACGCAAATCGCCTTCATTCAGTCTTCCCAAACCCGCACCTATCTCAAGGCAATCGCAGAAAAAGGCGGTTGATTCCATCCGCAAGCTTGCGTTTTTGACGCGGCTGTCGGATATAGTTAAGAAATGTTCTTTATTCTCGCGGCGCTGGCATCGGGCCAGGCTCCAGTGGAACTGAAGGCCGGGATGACGATCACGTCATCGGTGAAATTGAAGCCGGGAAGCTACTTGCTGGCGAATTCCGACGGAACGGCGAAGACGGGCGCATTGACCATCCGCGGGAACAACATCACCGTTGATTTCAACGGCGCGACGTTGCGTGGAAGCTCGGAAACAACCGACCCCGACAAGCGCGAGGGCACAGGCATCCGCATTGAGGGGCGCAACATCACGATCAAGAACGCGAAGGTGCACGGCTACAAAATCGGCCTCGCCGCCTTCGATTCGCCCGGCATCAAGATCATCGACAGCGACTTCTCCTACAACTGGAAGAAGCGGCTCATGTCCACCCAGGAGCGAGAAGACCTGAGCGACTGGATGAGCTATCACCGCAACGAGAAGGATGAGTGGCTGCGCTATGGCGCGGGGATCTACCTCCGCAAGTGCGATGGCTACGAGGTGAAGGGCAACCGGATTGTCGGCGGGCAAAACGGCCTGATGATGATGGAGTCGAACAAGGGACTTGCCTGGAACAACAATTTCAGCTTCCTCAGTTCGCTTGGCATCGGCATGTATTTGAGCAGTGACAACCGGATCATGCACAACAAGATCGACTGGGCGCTGCGTGGATTCAGTTATGGCGTCTACAATCGCGGCCAGGATTCAGCGGGCATCCTGATCTATGAGCAGTCGCATCGCAACACCTTCGCCTACAACTCCGTGACGCACGGCGGCGACGGATTCTTCCTCTGGGCAGGACAGACGACGATGGACACGGGCAAGGGAGGCTGCAACGACAACATCCTTTACGCCAACGACTTCAGCCACGCGCCAACCAACGGCATCGAGGCGACATTCAGCCGAAACGTCTTCGCCAACAACCTCCTTCTGGAGTGCTGGCATGGCATCTGGGGCGGATACAGCTATGAGACCAAGATCGCGGGCAACGTCTTCGGCTACAACGCCGAGGGCATCGCCATCGAGCACGGCCAGGACAACGAGATTCGCGGCAACACCTTCCACCGCGACCACGAGAGCATCGTCCTCTGGTGGAACGGCAATGCACAAGACCCGAACTGGGGCTATCCGAAGCACCGCGACACGCGCAGCATGCGCTACGCCATCGTGGACAACACCATCAGCCACGCGGCCAAGAGCGCGCTGAGGCTCAACAACTCCCTCGAAGTTCAGTTGAAGAGGAACTTCTTCGACTCCAATGCCAAGATTGCCGAGACGACTGGAAAGTCGGATGGGCAATTCTGGCTGGACAACCGATACCACTCGGTGACTGACCCGGACATCAATGATCCGCAGGAGACGCTGAAGATCGGCGACGAATTCAAGCCGATGGCGGCGGCCAGCAGCCTCGCTCAGGGCAAGTCGTTCGGCGATCCGAAGGAGTATGCGTCCCGATTCGTCACCGAATGGGATCCCTATCTGACCCCGGCGCAGAAGCCGAAGAATGCGAAGACTCCCGAGGAGAAGCGCCGCGTCGCCGCTCTCGCCCACTATGTCGCCCCGTTGAAAGGGGGCATTGATCCGTTCCTCAAGAAGGGAGCGGTTCGGGGCTGGCGCTACATGATTGTGGACGAGTGGGGGCCGTATGACTTCAAGCGACCTCTTCTCTGGTCGCGTGGACCGTCGCCGGACAACCCGGAGGCCACCCGCTTTGAAATCCTCGGCCCTGCGGGTCAGTGGAAGTCCGCTTCCAACCAGGGCGTCGCGTCGATGAGCGCATCCTCCGGCTCTGTTCCCGGGTTCGTGGACATCGTCTTCGACAAGAACAGCGGGGGACAGGTCAAAGTCAATCTGCAGTACACCGGCATGGAGACCGTGGACTATCGCGGCATCCGCACCCCGCCAGGCAAGGAGGTTCCTTTCGGCTACG
>JAEYWW010000198.1 GCA_023428805.1 Armatimonadota bacterium
ACCCAGAACCAAGCCCTTGTCGCGATGACGGGCACCGTTGAGGCGGGCGTTGATCTGCGTCAGGCAAACATCTCTTGGAAGATGGAGCCGACGGGGCGCAAGCTGGTCGTCTCCCTCCCTCACGCCACCATTTATGAACCGACCGTGGACGGGCGAGTCCACCACGCGCAGAGCGGTCTTTTCTGGAAGGATTCCAACATCGCACTCAAGGCCGCGCGGGAAGCCAAGCGCAAATTCCGCTCCGCCGCCCAGCAGAAGGGATTGGCGAAAGAAGCCGAAAAGAACGCGGAAATTCTGATCAAAGATTTGATCGTTCCGCTTCATGACGGCCCGATTGAAGTGCAGTTCACCAACAATCCTGTACGAATGGACTAAACTTATCCCCAATTCGTCCCAATACTGGGATTCGGGGATAGTTGATGCGGTTCTTTGCCTCTTGTGTGGTCGTGCTCGGCGCGGCCAGTTCCTTCGCGCAATCAGCCACCGTTGAATGCGTCACGTTCTGGGATTCACCCAAAAAAGTTTATGCTCCTGTTCGGGAAGTCGCGTCCGCGCTCAAGTGGAGCGTCGGCTGGCGCGATGAGCACAGCGCGATCTTTCTGAATGACAAGAAGATCGACAAGGACAATGTCCGAACGCTCTTCGACGGCACCAATCTGGTCGACCTTGCCATCCTGTCTGCCTACGGCGCGGAAGTTGGGGAGAAGACCAAGCTGGGCTTCACCGCCACCGGCGCACAAGATGCGGCATTTGTGATTCCGGAGAAGGGCATCGAAATCTCGATTGCCGACCAGGAATTGAGGGCTTGGCAGGGGAACCGCTTGGTGCTCCGCACCAACATTTCATCCGGCAAGGGCGGCTCGACGCCGCGCGGCGAATACTCCATCGGCCCCGCGAAGCGGAAGATGCACTATTCGAGCCTCTACAACAACGCGCCGATGCCGTATGCCATGCAGGTTCACGGGAACATCTTCATCCACGGCTACAAAAGCGTGCCGAAGTATCCCGCCTCGCACGGATGCATTCGGATGCCGCTCAAGGGCAAGAATGCGGCGAAGCTGCTTTTTGAATGGGCCGACCTCGGAACACCGGTGGCGATCCGCCGCGAGTGGTCCGAGGATGCGCGGAGATTCGATGAGGTGTCAGACGCGGAAGCCCGCAAATGACGCCTGAAGCATGGCGCGGCGCTTGAAGATTTTCAAGACCAGCGCCCACGCAAATCGGACGAGCTTGATGATCGCCTCGAAGCTGCCAATCAAGGCAGCCAGCATGGTGATGAACTTGATGATGCTCTTGAGAGCGGACATGACATGAGATACGTGGGTTTGGTTTTGGCGTTGCAAATCGCGGCATTGATCCTGGTGGCTGGCTGCCGCCAGGATGCCGGACCTGCTCCCGCGCCAGAACAGCCGCCTCAGCATGTTGAGGAAAAGCAGACTGAAACCGATGTTCCTCCGACGGTGGAGCCGCCGCAGACTTCCCAAGTGACCGATCTCGCGGGAGTGCTGCACGAAGGGGTGATGGGTGACCCGCCCGGGGACGTTGTTTTCAGCGGGGTGATCTTCCGCCCCAGTCAGATCACGGAGGCTGATGCCTCCGCCTATTCCATCCGCACCCACGCCGGGGAATTGAAATCCATGACCTTCGTCACCGAACGCCCTGCGTTTGAAGTCAAGGAGTTCTATATGAGCAAGCTGAGTCAGGCGGTCGATGCGGGCAACAGCATCGAGGGCAAGCACAATGGACGGCGGGTGGTCGTCCTTCTCTCAGGAGGAACCGCCGTCACCTTCGAAGTTCAAGTCTGGCTGCCGTAAGTCCAGTTTCCGGCGTTGCGATCCGCCCAGTTGCGGACATCTCCCTCGGTCCGGCTCTTGAGCAGAACGTCGAAATCAAGTTCAGCCGCCGCGATGCTCTCTTGATCGTGCGGCGTCTCCGCGAGAATTCCGTCGGCGGGGAAGGGGGCGATGCAGGGCGCAAGAACTGCCGCGCTTCCAACTGCATTCATGAGCGGCTCTCGCCCGAGAGAGCCGGAAAGAGAGGCATGCAGAACGTAGATTTGATTCTCAATCGCTCGCGCTTCGCTGCATCGACGAACCCGATGGAAGCCGTGGAGAGTCTCGGTGTAGGCAGGCACCGCCAATGCCAGAACTCCCCTCTCGGCTTGAGCCCTCACTCCGGATGGAAACTCGCAGTCGTAGCAGACGCTCACGCCAATCCTGGGGTCGGGCATGGATTGCAGGGATTCTCCCACTGAAACCCCCCAGTCGTCGATTTCAAACTGAGTCATCACCATCTTGTCCTGATGCGAGGACCTTCCGCCTGGAGCCGCGACAAAGCTGCGGTTGACAAGATTCTCTCCCTGGCGGGCGAATCCACTTCCGGCGACAATGGTCATCTGATGGGAGTCTGCCAGACGCATTGCCTCGCTGCGCAGTTCGTCATGGAATCCGGCGAGCCAATCAGCCTGATCCCGTCCTTGAAGATCAGCGCGGAAGGAGAGCATCTCCAAGTCGATGAATTCAGGCAGAACGAGAAATTCAACCCTCTGCGTCGCTGCCTCATCGACAAGGCCGGCCAGGTGGTCGAAGAACTCGCGCTCATGCCCGATCCGCCTCACCCTCCAAACTGCCGCTCCTGCCTTCAAGGTCTCCACTCCAAAATGGCGGCGGCATGGCCCGATTCCGGGTCGTCCATGTGCTTCTCGATGATTCCTCGGTATGTCAAGCCCATTTTGAGCAGGGGCGAAAGCGTCCGGTCTTCTGCAGTGCTGTGCGCCACCGCGTCTGCGAACGTCAGGGGATGGCTGAAGCCCGACGCTACGAAGTCGGGAATGCGGCAGACCGTGCCGTAAAGCTCAAGGCCAAGCCTCCGCACAAGTTCAAATCGGGCTTGATAGAGCAGCTTCGCCACTCCGCGCCCGCGCCATGAGGGATGAACGCTGATGTCGGCCCCGTAGAGAACGGCGCCAGCAGGGTCGTGGTTGGACAAGCCTAGTCCGCCCGTCACCGTTTCCCAATCTCCGTGAGATTCCCAAGCCGCCTGAGAAATGATGAGCGAACTGGCGCTCCCGACAACCTGATTCTCCGTTCGAGCGACGAACTGACCTGCGGGAAAGTGTCGAAGGTGGCTGAACAGATGGGCCGGAGTCCAGAGAAGCTCTTCTGGGAATGGAGGGGGGAAGCAGGCGCGCTGCAGCGCCGCGACATCTTGAACGGTTTCGGGGGACATGATCTCAATTCGCACCTCCACAAATGAGATTCTACAGGTTCAAACGAAAACTGTGGCAACCAAAGTCCGCCGCATCCGCATAATAAGATTGTCATGTCCACGACGAGCGAAGCCCCGCGCTGGAACGATCTGCACTCGACCGAACTGCCCGGCATCCGCAGCCTGATGGCGTTCGACGACAAGATTCTTGCGGTCACGCTCGCCTGCGAGGTCCGTTTGATCCAGGGTGGGCAGTTGATGGGCGAGTGGAAGCTGATCAGCGACCAGGAGAAGGCATCGGCTCTGGAGCGGGTCCGATCGGTCTCGCTCTTTCCTGACCGAAGCGGGTTCTTCGCGGCTGCGGGAACGAGCCTTTGGAAGGTCTCTTTTGACATGGAAGACCCGGTTTGGGTGCGGAGGATGAAGGAGAGTTTTGGCTTCCTTCACAACTCTCCCTATGCCGTCGTGGCTCTTCCCAACGGGCGTCTCTGGGCATCGACCGACAACGGAGATTTGGGCTTGCTGGAGGGCAATGGCGGGTTTCTCAAGCGACGCTCCGACAATCACAGTCCTCATCACGCCTTCCTTGTTCCCGGCGGGATCGCGGGAGCGGATGGAAATTCGATCTGCGTTTGGGACATCGAATCGTTGAAGCGCACCAAGACCCTGCCGCAGGATGGTCATGTCTTCAATCTGATCGCGCATCCCCGGCTGCCCCTTGTGGCGGTGAAGGTGGATGCGAGCGTGATGACTTGGGATGTCGAAAAGGGCGAATGTCTGAACTCTTTCCCGGTCGCGCCCGGGCTTGGCGTCTTCGCCTGGCACCCGCTCGCCGACTGCATCGCGGTCGGAGTGGATCAGGGAGTGGAGGTTGTCAGTTGCGAGGGACGGGTCTTGTCGAAGCATCATGATGAGGGAATGAGGTACCTGAGCGCGGCTTTTGAACCGGGCGGTGAGGCGATGTATATCGGCTGCGATGACGGCTCAATCCGCATGGTGAGGATGTAGGAGGCACATGATGTTGGCGGGTGTGTACTCCTGGGATTTCAGACCTCAAGAGTCCCTCATGTCGAAGGTGCTTCGCAAAACGGCATCTACCAGGCGGAGGCTTACAACGAAATCAAGTCGCCCATCAACGCCAACCCCACTCGGACATTGACGCTTCGTTCAAAGGGCCGAAATTTGTGGTCCGTCATTGAATACTCCATGGCGACTCATCTGTGGGTGGACAATCAGGGCAACGTGTGGGAAGTGCGGCAGCAGAGCAGCAGAAATCTAAGCATAGACGGGATTTATGTCCATGACCGGCAGGGAGATTTGATCGCGGCATGGCACATCAACCGGACGCCAAGAATGAAAAGCGAGTCGGCCTCAGGGCCACGGTTTTTTCCAGCCTCCACCAACTGCCTCCTCAAAGAGAAGGCAACGTTGGTGGAAAAAGCAGATCGGATCATCCTCTCGGTGCCCGACAAGTTCGACCGAACCCAGATCTACAAGATTAGGAAAGGGAAGGATGGACGGTATGAGGAAGATTGCTTTGTCTTTCTGAAAGACGGCAAACCGCTCAAGAATCCTGAATCTTAGTCGTGTCTCCGCTGTCTGCCTTGGGATCGCGGGGCGGCTGCCGTAGAATAGGCGGATGCTCGCCGCTCTGATCGCGCTGGCGCCCGCGCCCATCGCGCCCGCGATTGATGTCAACTACGAGGAGTTCGCCGGACTCAAGATCACCGTCAACGGCATTCCCATCGTCCAGGGATCATCGTTTCAGTACTACGAGGACAAGTGGACCAGGGGTATCTACAGCTCGAACTGGCGTTCCAAGGAGGTCTTCAAGTTCGACAATGGCTTGATACGCGTCCGCTACATCGGCGACAACGGCTACGTGCTGGGGACGCTGGACTTTCAGAAGACGCCGAGCGGAGTCGAGGCGACCTATGAATACCGCTGGCGCGGCTCAAAACCGGTGCGTCTCGAAAGCTGCCTGGGTTTGATTTGGTATCCATGCGTTGAGGAAGGGTTGCTCGGCTACAACGGCGCCAAGGGGCTGCCGCTTTCGCCCCACAAGCCGCCCGCCGATCGTCCGCTCATCGATCGTCCGCTGGGACCGGACACGAATTCGATGCGCTTCGACGCGCCTTTTGGTCGAATGACCATCCGCGTGCTCGAAGGGCCGCGTGCGACGCTCTTTGACGCGAGGAATTACAGTCCTGACTGGGCAAAAGGCAAGGAAGTGCTTTGGTTCGGTCACATGGCGCAGTGGATTCAGCCGGATGAAACGCTCCGCTACAAAGTTGAGTGGGTGATCGAGCCGACTCCGCATCCGACCTCTGCGCCCAAGTCTGTTGAGCCGACATTCGAGGCATTGCCGGATGCTCTCGGGCCGTCCGGTTCGCCGCTCCCCATCATTCCGAAGCCCAAGGAAGAGCAGTTGAATGCGGGCAGAACAGAGGTGGGCGGCTTCGAGTACGAGGCGAACGACGTGCTCCGTCCCATCGCTGATCAGTTTGAATCGAGCCTCTGGCGCCGATGGCGCAGACCTTCCAGCGGTTCAACTGTCAAGGTGAGGGCGAGAGTGGAGGCGAGTGCCTTGCCTCCGCAGGGCTACCAACTCTCTTCCAAGCCCGACGGAATCACAATCACCGCTCCGAGTGAGGCCGGAGTCAGAAATGGCTTCCAAACCTTGCTTTGGTTGGTCCGCGCTGAAAATGGACGCCTGGTCATCCCGCACGGCTCGGTGAAGGATTGGCC
>JAEYWW010000220.1 GCA_023428805.1 Armatimonadota bacterium
AGGTGCATGACAGTGTCATGCACCACAACTTCCCATCTTTTCTATCGCTTACTTGACTTCAGACCAAAGACGCTCGAACTCGCCGACCATGCGCTCAATGACGGCAAATCCACCTTCCCAAAACGCCCTGTCGCGGAGATCGACGCCCAAGTGGCTCATCAATTCGTGCGGAGTCTCTGAACCGCCGCGCTTGAGGACATCGACATACTTGCCCGCAAACCCTTCCCCTTCCTGCTTCGCCTTTTCATAGATCGCCAGGGTCAGAAGTTCGCCGAACGAATAGGCGTACACATAGAATGGAGTGGCGAAGAAGTGGCCGACGTAGAGCCACCAGCGCTTGTGCTGCTCTCCCATCTCCAAGCTGTCTCCGAACATGGATTGAATCTCTTCCTGCCAGATCGCACTGAACTCATCCGGCGTCAGTTCGCCATGCTCTCGCCGATGCGCATGAGCCCGCTGCTCGAACCGGAACATCGCGGCCTGACGATGGACCGTTGCAAACATTCCCTCCAGCTTCTCGGCATAGAGCGCGACCTTGTCACGTGCCGACAACTGCCCGACCAGCCGTTCAAAGACCAGCATTTCGCCGAAGATCGAGGCCAATTCTGCCAGCGGAAGCGTGCCGTGGAAGTTGAAGTAATTCTGCTCTCGACTGAAGGATGCGTGCGCTCCGTGCCCCAATTCGTGAGCCAGGGTCATCACGTTGTCGAGTGTGTCCTGGTAGGTCATCAGCATGACCGGGTGAGTGTCGGGGGTGATGTAGGAGCAGAATGCGCCGCCCGTCTTGCCTTCGCGCGGCTCGGCGTCGATCCAATTCTTCTCAAAGAATTCTTCAGCACGCGACGCGAGTTCGGGGCTGAACTGATGGAAGGAATCCACCACAATCTCCCGGGCCTCGCTCCAAGTCTTGGTGCCCTTGGCTTCAAAAAGCGGCGCGTAGCGGTCGATGTGAGTCAGCTTGTCGAGCCCAAGGATCTGCTGCTTGACTTTGTAGTAGCGTGAAACCAGATCGCCCCGCTCGCGGCAGAGCTGCATGACGATGTCCACCGTCGCCTTGTCCAGTTCGTTGGAGAGGTGGCGGCTGTCCTCGGGATTTGTGAAGGAGCGCAGGCGATCTTCCAGCTTCTTGTCCGCGAGAAGAGTGTTGTAGATGAAGACAATCGTTCGCTCATGCTGCTCCAATCCTTCGGAGAGCGAGTCGGCAGCGGCCTGCCGAACTGAGCGATCTTCGTCCCGCAATTTGTGGAGCACTGCTTCCTGCGTCAGCTTCTGCACTTCCCCAGAGCCAGGATCACGGTAGGTGAATCGGTGATTGCTCAGAAGTTCGTCGTGCAGGCGATTCCAGGCCCGGCCGCCGATGTTGCTGGTTTCCTCAAGCAGAACTTCCTCGACTTCGCTGAGAGTATGGGGTTTGTACTGACGGCTGGTTTCGATGTAGTGGCGATAGCCGGCCAATTCGGAGGAAGCCAGGCAGCTTGCGATCCAATCATCGGGAGCTTTTTGAAGCTCGATGTCGAAGAACATCAGCTTGATGCGGACTTGGGAAATCTGCTCGGTTTGAGACTGGAGAAACGCGCCCGTCTTCGGATCGGAAGAGTCGGCGGCGAATCGAAGATGAGCAAAGATGATCGGCTTGACCGCCTGCTGGCTCAAAGCCTCCAGTTCCTGGATCGCGGCCAGAAACTCAGCAGGAGATGCAGAGCCTGATTCAATGCGTCCGCGCCACTTCTCGGCGAAGGCATCGGCCTTGACATTCGATTCCTTCCAAAACTCAGGAATGCGGGGATCATCAGGCGAGGAGAAGAGTGCGGAGAGATCCCAGGAGACACCAGAGGCCGAAGACATGACCCTATTATGAAGAATGCCGGGAGCGGCAAACTCCCGGCCAAGCAATTTGTCCTAAAAAATCACTTCTTCTTTTTAACAGGCGCCGCCGCAACTGCACCCTGAGGAGGAGTGATCTGATAGACCTGGAGCGCATCGCCAACCGAAGAGGTCACGAAGTACTTCCCGTTGCCGGTGAAGGCGACTGGAGAGCCGATGGGAGATGTCTGATCGAGGCCGAAGAGCGGTTTGAGCGTCTTCGTATCCCAGAACTTGACCGTCATATCGTTCGAGCTGCTTGCCAGAACGCGGCCATTCGGAGACATGGCGGTGTTGATCGTCCAATCGCTGTGTGCGGTCAATCCGTTGATGCGTTGGCGGGTCTTGATGTCATAGACCAGCACTCGTCCATCACGCGATGCAGCGTAGGCGACCGTTCCAGTCGGGTTCAGCGAAACCGCGAAGATTCCCGACTTGTTGGGCGTCGGCATGGAAGCGACGGACTTGAAGGTCTTGCCCTCAAAGAGGTGAACTGAACCCTCAAGCGTGCCGGACACGAGCGAACCGCTCGGAAGGAACTCGGCGCCGTAGAAGCTGACTCCAACCTGCACGATGGTCGCGATGGGGTGCCCACCGGAAGTATTCCAGATCATGATCTGGCCGTCTTTTCCGACCGATGCGATCTTCTTGTTGTCCGGGCTGAACTGGAGTGTCTGAATTCCTCGGCGGTGGCCGCGGTCGCGTGAAAACTCGCGGATCTTCTTGCCTGTCTTCATGTCCCAGATGAAGATGCGGGCGGAGTCGTCACCGGTCGCCAGAAG
>JAEYWW010000226.1 GCA_023428805.1 Armatimonadota bacterium
CATCGGTGGAGCTGAGGGCGACACATCGCACCATGTCGTCGCCGAGATGCTGGGCGACTTCGCAGGTCAGGTTGACGTTGCGCTCCGGCACCGTGACCGTGATCGCATTGAAGATTTCCGGAAGAGATTCGCGGGAAAAACGGCAGTCAACGACCGGCCCCGTGACCTGAACAACTGTACCAACACCCATTTTCGGCAGTCCTGCAATTCGAAGGCGGCCCATATCGAATGGCCGCCTTGCGGAAAAGATGTCGCGGAGTCTACCCGCAGCTTGAAACGCCGTCTTTGGGCCTGTGATCAGCATTCAGCCAGATGCTGAAAACACGGATTGAGATGCGCAAGGCAGACTCTCTCTGCGAGATGAGAGAGTCTGCCTTCGTTGACTTGGTCCTTCACTCAGGCGAGCAAATCCAGTATTTCTGCCTCATCATTTGGATCAGAACTGCCCATCAGTCGGAACTCGTATTCCTTCAGTTTGGGAATGAACTTGACGAGGAGGGGGATTTCTTCGCCTTGGAGACCGAGAGTGTCTCGCTGGCTCCGATCTTGACGCGATTGCAGTGAGGCGTCGGCGCCGGATTCGGCCTTTACAACGGGCGTCGGCGCGACGGGAGTGACCGCTTGCGGCGGCGCGGGCCGCGGCTCGCTAGCCACAGACTCAACGGCATCGAGCCTGATCGGAGGAATCGCATAAGCTCCCATTTCAACTCACCTTTGCGCGGGCGAAGAACGCCTATGTTTGGTATTGCCTCTTTCGCCCCCATTCCACCCCCGCATGAATCCGGGCTTTTAATAATAGAAAATATATGCCATATTTGACTTATGAAGAGAGCATCCCTGGCCGTTGATCTGGCCGAAGCCCTGGAGTCGCACGATTGGGCATTGGCTTTGGGGGAGTGCGGGTCGGCCGCTTTTGGGCGGGCGGATGACCTGAGCGACCTGGATTTGGTGCTGACTGTGGAAGACGGGCGGTTGGAGGATGCCATCGCCCTTGTCGAGTCGGTGATGCAATCTCAAGGCGGATTCAGCCAAAAGTACGAACTGCCCCAGCCCACCTGGCACGGAGCGTGGCAGGCGTTCTATCGGCCTGCTTCCGACAACCCCTTCCTCATGCTCGACATCTGCATCGTGGAGCGGTCAAAGCCGTGGACATTCACCGAGCGGCTGCGGCACGGAGAGCCCGTTGTCTTCTTCGACAAAATCGGGGCTCTGATCGCCACGGAGATGACAGGCGAGGAGATCGCCAACTACGCCCGTCCCAAATTCGAGCAGCACGCCGCCGTGATGGAGATGTTCCACGACTTCCCGGAGAAGGAGCTGCGTCGGGGCAACCATGTGGATGCCTTCGCCTACTATCACAGCCTGCTCCTCACCCGCGTGGTGGCTCTGCTCCGCATCCGTCACTGCCCCGAACGGCACGACTTTGGCTTTCGCTATCTCAAGCACGACCTGCCGCCGGAGGCGGCAGAGGAGATCGAACGTCTGCTCTTTGTCCGTGATGGAGATGATCTTCGCGCCAAAGTCGCCCGCTCGTTGGAACTGGGGCGTCGAGCGGTGGCGGAAGTCCGGGAATCCGGGATGCTCTGACCAATGACTCGAAAAGAGCGTCAGAACAATCAATGATCGACCACAGTCCGCTTTTCCTGGGGAAGGGCGAAGTCTACGACCGGGCGCGCAACGACTTCGCGCCTGAGGCCATCTCCTGGATCGCGGAACGAACAGGATTCGGCCCGGGAAAAACCGCCCTCGATGTCGGCGCAGGCACGGGAATGCTGACCCGGCATCTGCTGGAGTTGGGGGGAGAGGTCATCGCCCTCGACCCAAACCCCGACATGCTGTCCCGGCTCCGAGATCGCTGGCCCGCCCTCCACACCCTCACCTGCCGTGCCGAACAGACTCCGCTGACCGACGAATCAGTGGACTTGGTCGTCTGCGGCCGATCCTTCCACTGGCTGGATCAGGATGCGGCGCTCGCCGAATTCCGCCGACTGCTCCGCCCGCCGAAATGGCTTGCGCTGCTCTGGGTTCCGCGGGTGGAGACGGATCATCCCGCATGGCGGGCGATGTCCGAGGTCATGTCCGAAGCCAAGAAAACCTATCCGCATCGTGTGCCCTGGGGGCGGGAAGAGCGTTCGCATTTTGGCGGGCTTTTCGGCGGGGGTTATGAGATGCGGCTTTTCCCGCAGCAGTGGGAGATGGATGAGGGGATGTTCGTCGGCCTCGCGGAAAGCCGCTCCTACTTCCCCTTGCCCGATGACCTGCGGCATGAACCGCTTGTCGCACGGCTGCGCGAAGCCTTTCAGAGGCATGTTCCCGGAGGCAGGTTCACGGTCCCGTTTGAGACTGAGGTCCATCTTGCGAGGCTTTGAGTTGTCAGCCGAGTGAGATGGTGTGTTCCGATCCCATGTCTTGGGTTTTGCGATAAACCACCTTTGATCCGACTGAGATCACGACTTCCGCCTTGTCCGCTTTGCGGTTGATTTCGCAGTCCCAGCGTCTCCCGAATGCGTGGATGTTCCTCAGACGAATGTGCTTCCACTTGGCGGGCAGTTGGGGCCGCAGCGTGAAGGTGTTGAATCCGGTGGGGCGGATTCCAACGGCGCCTTCCGTGATGATCCGGCAGTAGAGCCCCGCCTCTGCGGAAAGATGGCTTTGATTCTGCTCCGGAAAGGCCTCGATGGGATAGGGTACATGATCGCCCAGCAGCCTTCTCTTGGCGTACTGGTGGAGGCGTTCGGCGGCGATGTCGGGACGCCCCGCGCGAAAAACTCCCCGGAGGGCATAGAGAGTGGAGCGATCCCAGTAGGTGCTTGAGCCGGTGGCCGTCAGCAGCCCATCCTGAGTCCACAGATCAGGAGAAAAGAGCGCGGCAATCGTTCCCTCGGAACGGTCGCTGATGTCCATCACCAACGGAATACAGATCCATGATCGGAGGGAGTCAAGGCCTTCGTGATAGCGGTAGGTTTCAAATCCCGCAACTCGCGCTCCAAAGGTCTTCTCAATCGCCTGCCGCAGAGCCTTCGCCCTCGCCCGATAACCCTCGGCGATCTCGTGCGGTTTGCCCAGCTCTTCGGCAAGATGCGCCGCTGAGATGAGGGCGTCGTAGGTGAGGCTCGAGGTCGCCAGGTTGGTGCGGCCCGAAGAGAATCGACCCTCAAGCTCGTCGCTGTCGGATGCGATGACACCTTCGGGCGTCTTCTGCCGCTCGCAGTATTCAAGACACCATTCGATCAGGGGCCAGACCTCCTCGGCCAGGTCGGGGTCCCCGGTGGCGAGCGCCCAGCGGCCCGCTCCGTAGGCGGTCATCGCCGCGTCGCCCCGGTCGCCCGCGCCCTGCCACGTGCTCCGTCCCTCAGCGACGATCGAACTGGGGAGATGGCGATAGTCGGTGTTCAAATAGCGGGCGAACCATCGGTAGGCGTTGCGGGCGGAGTCGTTGCCTGCGGCATCACCCAAGAAGGGAAAGAATGGACTGACGTACTCGTTCTGGTCGTTGCACCAGAGCGCTGCAAGATATTTGTTGAAGCCTCCCGGGGCGTGCATCAATCCGCCCCGGGTGGCCAGCACATTCTCGGCGGCGCGGAGCTTGGAGAAGGCGAACAATTGATCGACGGCGACATCGCCGGTTTCCAATTCCAAGCTCTCAAACTGCGCCTTGACATAGGCTCGGCGGGCCGCCCATTCGGCGTTGATGTCGGGGTAGATGTCGGCATCCGCTTCCGCGGCGGCGGAAAAGACAATCCCGATGACGACGGACTCCTTCGGGGCGAGCCGGATTCTCCCTGCCGGGATCACCTGGATGCTGGTCCTCGCCGCAGACAAAAGCATCTGTTCAGCGGGAATGATCTTGACTGTCTGATCAAGTGGAATGCCGAGGTCGGCAGGCTCGGACGAAGTATTGGTGATCTGCCATCGCTCGATCAGGCAGGGGAGGCTGGTGGAAGGGAAGACCTCTTTTTCGATGAGGCATCCGCCGCCCTTTTCGGTCCAAGCCAATGATCCGTTGATGCGGAATTCTGTGGCGGCGCCATTGATTCGCTCTCCGTTCCAACGGATGACCGGGTCATCCTCGGATCGAAACTCGACCGAGAGTGAGGCGTGGGTGTCGTCCTTCTTTTCCCGGATCATCGGCCATCGAACAATCCGATTGAGCTTGACCCGCCCGGCTTCGTCCACACTCCACTTCAGGATGGCGTTGACGCTGCGTCCGCCCATTTCGACGTGGTCGGCGTGGGCCTCGCCCCGCGTCAGGAGCTTCAGGTCGGATGCGATACCTCCCCCGGGAGCCAGACGCCAGCGGTCTGCCGCGTCATCCGCCCAAATCATGCCGGGGAGAAGTGCTCCAGTCATCATCGCGAGAGCCAAGATCAGCTTAGCCACTCGACTAGAGTACACCGCTCGCGCGGTTCGGACCGCCCGCAAGCTCGTGGAGGACGGGCCGAAGCTGCCTGGTCCAAATCTCATAGCCTTTGGCGTTCAGGTGAAGCTGATCTTCGACAAAGAGTTCGGGCCGCGGCTCACCATCATCTGTGACAAAGAGCGGCTGCATGTCCACAAATCGCTGCCCCTTGTCCTTCTGGGCCTCCTCCTGGATCAGCCGGTTCGCGTCACGAACGGCGGCGAGGTTGCTCCAGCGGGATGGGGCGGGAGTGATCGAGATGTATGCAATCTTGACGTTCGGCAAGTCCTGGCGGACAGCTTTGACGAAGGCCTTGTAATCGTCGGCGACGGTCTGCGCGGACTTGCCGTCGGCGATGTCATTTGTGCCCGCAAACAGCACGATCACCTTGGGCTTGGAG
>JAEYWW010000227.1 GCA_023428805.1 Armatimonadota bacterium
AAGCACCAAGGTGCTCACTCCAGAGCTCGACCCAGGTCGAGCACTCCGACAGACCTGCACCTCTGGAGAGGTGCACCACCCGGTGGCGGCTCATGTCATGGAGTGCGGCGAGGCATCGCCGCTTTCACTTGCGGCGGAGCCGCCCCCGCTGCCTGGATCGAAGAGCAACAGGCCGCCTCCGGCGGAAGTGAAAGCGGTCATATCTGACCGCACTCCAAGCCACTCCATGGAGTGCGCGATCGCTGGCGTCGCGCTTTCGACTCCCCAAGACTGAGTCTGGGTTGAGCCGATTCAGATGCCCATTGCGCGCGCGGAGAGTTCGTGCGGTTCGGAACCATCAAAGTGCATCAAACTTGGGAAAGGATAGAGCGACAGTTGTGCCCTTCCCATGTTCACTTGTCATATCGATGGTTCCTTTATGGTGCTCGACAATGGACTTGACAACGGCCAATCCCAACCCTGTTCCGCCATGATCTCTCGATCTTGACCGATCAACTTGATAGAACCGATCAAAGACTCTTGCCACGTCTTCAGGAGGGATTCCCTCACCCGTATCCTCTACAATAAACCTCACGTACTTTTCCGCTGTTTGACAAGAGAGCGCAACCATCTCGCATGCAGTCGTGTGGCGAAGTGCATTCTCCAGGAGATTGACCAGGGCACGTCGGACGGCATCGGCCTCACACGAGAACAACGCTCTCTGCTCAACCGCATGGAAAATCACTCTCTCGCAACCAACTATCTCAAGCGCTGAACGTGCAATATCATTCGCATCGACGACCGGCAAGTCTTCCGGCGCATCATTGCCAAACTTGGCCAAGATGAGAAGGTCGCGCACGATGAGAATCATCCGATCTGCGGCCTGGTCAATTCCTTTCAGCGCATCTATTGCTGATTCAAGGCTGAGAGGGCCAGCCTGATGTGCGATTGATGAGCCAGATTCCGCCGACGCAGGTAAATATCAGCGCAAAAGGAGCCAGGGATAGCGCTGCAATCGCACTGCAGAGGTCGTGGGTTCAAACCCATCATCTCCACCAACAGGTTCAAGGTTCTTTCCTGAGGAGCCTGCTGATATCTTCCTTCCAATTCGCCTCGGCGATCACTTGAGCACCGTATGAATGGGCAGTCTCGAAGAGGCGCAACTGACCAATGGGGAGATCTGACTGCCGTTCAGAAGTCTTAGTGAGCTTGTCCATCAATTCACTTTTATAGTTCGTATCCAAGTTGCCCGCGAGTTGATCACCCTTGGTCTCGATGACAAGATACTGGTCCTTGCCCTTTGCGATAACAAAGTCTGGATAGACCCGTTTGCGCCGCCAGCCCTGCAGGCCATAAGCGGTGCCGCGAACCGCGTTGCGGTACCACCATGTCACCGTCTCTTGTTCGTCCAAAAAGACCGCCACCGGACCTTCGAGATTGTTGAATTCCTTCTCGTAAATCGGCACCATCAATGATCGTTTCAAATCTTCATCCAGATGATTGCGAAGCTTTCTGACACCTGCGCTGATCGAAACCAGCTCCTTTTTGGGCAAGGGCCATCCGTGAACCGGAGAGAGCCTGAAGACAATCCGATTCGTCGAAAGATCGTCCTCGAAGACTTTTTTCGCCGCTTTGTCTACCGCCGTTCGAACTCGTGTCGACAAACCGTTGAGCACATATGCCTGATGCGCTCCCAGAACCTCATCAGTCCATCCTTCGGAGCGCAGGAAGTCCAGAAAATTCGTCAAAACACTGTAGGCGACCCAGGCATTCGGGATGTCGTCGAGAAGATTCCGGATCGCAAACTCAAAGTCGAATTCTCTCGCCACCTTTCCGGCTTCGACCGTATCCACCCGCGACCAAGGTAGGTCGTCAACGGACTTCTTGAATACGAGGCCATACGTCTCGGCGGAGGCGGGCGTCATGTCGCCTTTCACCATCTTGATCTCCAGATTCTCCCAATCCAGCCTGCCCAAAATGTCCGCCTCCCAGTCGAGGTGTCGGAGTTTGTCTCCGCCTTCGTGAACCATCACTTCCGGCAGGTAGTAGTCCAGCCCTTCAAATGCCGACTGCCGCACCCGGGTGACCGTGGTCACTTCCCGACTTGTGCCGTCAGAAAAATGTGCGACCAAATCGCCCATTCCGGCTTCTTCAAGACCCTTTTGGACCGCATCCGTCACCAGCTTGGTCTCGACGCGGTTGGTGAAGACATAGCATTGGTCAAGCGCCTCGACTCCCGTCCTCTTCACATAGGGTTGACGCAGAATCCGGCCAATCAACTGCGTCATCGCGGCGGCGTTTCGGTTGGCAGCCAGGGCGCAGAGCACGTAGGCGAAGGGACAGTCCCAACCCTCCTGCAGGGCCGCTTTGGTGATGATGACCCGCGTTGGGTTGCCCGGCTTCATGAGATCGCCCGGCGGGAATTCCGCGAGGTCATTCTGCTCGCTTGTCTTGATCCTGATGGCCTCCTCAGGAAGACCACGGTTCAAAAACCACTGCCTGACGTGCTCCGAATGAATCTCATCTCCACCAACATGATCCACGCCCGTCCTCTCCACCTGCACCAGCAGGATGGGGCGGATGTAGGTCCCGCCATTCGCAAGATGCATCTCCGCCTCCTTCTGCAGCTCTTCAACCTTCTGCCAGGCTTCGGCGAGCGCGGAAAATGGATGTGTGTCTGCGGTGATCTTTCCAACGAGAGGCTGCTTGATCATCTCCTCGTCCCGCAGCTGCGTTCCGGTGATGTCGATCAGGATGTTCGCCGTTCTTCGAAAGCCGGAAGCATCAGGCTTGACTGCATCTTTTGGCGTGGCGGTCAGTTCTACGACCATGCTGGGGTTGAATCCGTAGAGCGTCTGGTGGGCGAGCGGACTGAATCCCTTGTGCCCTTCGTCTAGAATGATAATGGGCCGAACCAGGCGGAGCGCATTGCCCAAACTCGCCCGCACCAGCCCGACCTGCGTTTCGTCCCCCTCATCGTCGGCGAGGATGGTCGCAACGTCTACGGTATCAAGATTCGGGATATCACGTTTCATCGCCTCATGAGCCAAGCGGTCGTCTTCATCCGGCAGAAAGCCGTTGACATTCCCCCGGTCCTGAAACATTTTCAGCTTGCTCACCGCGTCCTGCCGATTGGCCGACGGCAGCATGAGCAGAAGAATGGTCAGATTCGCCTTGAGGTCCGCACGGTGGATGGGTGAATCCTTTTCGAGGACCTGCACCCGGTTGCCGCTCGCCACGTCGAGCATCTTGCGCAACGCATGCTCCCGATCCATCAGAGCTGCCTTGGTCTGGGTGTAGATCGCTTCGCTCGGCACAATCCAAAGCACCAGTTTCTCGCCCTTGGGTTCGAGATAGCGGTCCAGGATGCGGGCCACGGTCTGCACCCCAAGATAAGTCTTGCCCCCGCCCGTCGGCACTTTCAGCGTGAAGTTTGGGACGGGATCGCCATTTCCCGTCTTGCGGGGGCTGAAGGGCCGGTTGCTTCGGATCGTCCCGTCGTCGCGGAGCTTTTTCCAAGCCACTTCGCTGAAGTCGGACGCGGCCATGAAGATTCCCGGATTTTGCTTGATGACATCCTGGGCGGTATGCCACTTCGTCAATTCTTCGCGGAGCACGCTGAGGTACTTGTCCACAACCTCGATGGCGTCCTTCTGGAATTCCTTGGCTTGCATGGCTCAGTCCGTGTGGCCCCGGAACAGGGCGAGAGGGAGCGGAACGTGCTCGATCTCGATGTTCTCCTGGCGCAGAATCTTGGTGCCGACGTATTTGGCCGGGCTATAGACTCGGTGCCGTCCCTGCTTGTCGCTGGCGTGGATCGCGCGGGCGTTTTCCAGGGTGAGGGCCGAGTCGGCGCTCGACAAATACTTACGGTCAGGACGATACAGGAGCCAGATGTGCATCCCGTCGGCGGTGCCGAGGTAGTGATCCTTCACGTCGTCGGGCATGGCGCGGTGCTCCAGCTTGTTCTTGTCCAGCCCCGCCAGATAGATGATGTAGTCGGCCACATCGGCCCGTTCCGGCAGCGCGCCGCCCGAGAGGAGCTTGTCGAGTTCGATGGGGCGTCCCAATTCGCAGTAGGTGAATGCGCCGCCCAGCCCCGGAGCCTGCTCCTCCACATTCCGAACGCCGATCACCTTGAGGACGCCATTGTCCACTTTGGTTTCGATGCTGTCGTAGTCGGCCTCGTGCAGAGCCTTGGCGTCGAGGGCTTCCTGCGCCAGCGCGTCACCCTTGCGGATTTCGGTCCAGGTGAGCTTCTTCTCGTAAAGCGTTTCGCGCTGGGAGCCTTGGTAGGGATATCCGTTGATCACCCGCCGCACCCGCTCGGCGGTGAGGGTGTCGGCATAGTCTTCCATTTCGACAAGGATGAATTTTCGATCTCCGCCAGCCTGTAGGGCCGAGTGCGCTGTCGTACCGGAGCCAGCAAAGGAATCTAGGATGGTATCGCCTTCGGAGGTCGCTAATTCGACTATCCGCTTGATTAGTTGGGTTGGCTTCGGTGTGGCAAAGGGGTCTTCAGGAAATATATTACGCAACTGAGTTCTGGCCGTTCGTGTTTGTTCAACCTCGTTGGCCTTCCAAATTGTTCTCGGCACAGAAGTGTCTCGTGTTTCGGCCCGAAATCTCTTCAGCATTGGCATCCGATAGTTGCCCGTTTTGCCCCACCATAGCCTATTTTCATGGATGTTCTTTTCAGTTTGCTCCTTGCTATAAGCCCAGACCCGGTCGACCCGAGGCCAAACTTCATCACCCGTAACGGGGTGGGTGATTGGGTAGTAAAGGCTAGGGCGTTCCTCTGAATTCTTGTTACATTTATAATCGCCTTGGCGCCACGGACCCCTAGGATCGTCGTCCGGATTGCTATAGGCTTCTTCAGAGTTACTCGTGCGAGGCATCCTGTTCAACACCATGCTTTCCGCGGACTTTCCATATACGAGCAAGTGGTCATGATCGGAAGAAAAGTTCTGGGCGTCATTTCGTGCACTGGAAGTTTTTTCCCAAACGACATTCGCGATAAAATTGTCTTCTCCGAACACTTCGTCTAGCATCATCCGCGCCCGGTGCACTTCGTTGTCATCTAACGTGATCCATATGCTCCCCGTCTCAGCCAGCAACTCCCGAAGTAACTTCAGCCTCGGCCACATCATGCAGCACCATTTGTCGTGGCGCAGGGCGTCCTCCACGCCGACAGGGTTCTCGGTGAACCAAGCTTTGATCACCGGGCTATTGACGTTGTCGTTGTAGCTCCATCCCTCATTGCCGGTGTTGTAGGGCGGATCGATGAAGATGCAGTCCACCTTGCCCGCATACATGGGCAGGAGCGCCTTGAGGGCCTCCAGGTTGTCGCCGTGGATGATGAGGTTGCCCGTCAGGTCCGGCTCCCCGATCCCCTTCTCGGGCACGGGCACCAGCGGCCGGTAGGGAACGGTCAGATGATGGTTCCTCACGAACTCCTTCCCCTTGAAATCCAACTCCGGCATGGAGTGACAGTCTAACCGGATTCTCCCCAGAGATTGGGCATTCCCGGGTGAGATTCAATGCAAAACTCTCCTCTCACCCACAAGCGACGAGATCAGGAATCAGGCAGCCCGATGCATCCAGGAATCTCCGTTTTTCAGTTCAAAGCAATTCTGATTTGTCCGTCATGCCAGGAGCGGAATGACCTGTGGGGTGGTGGGTATCTGCGCTTGATCAGAACTTGATTCCGTTTTGAATGGCAAGTGCGACTGCGTCGGGTCCTGCGGGGTATCTCAGTTTTTCGGATCCATCGGTCGCGGCCTCCCACACGGCCTGGGCCACGTCGGATTCCTTGGTCGTCATCGCAGGCTGGCCAAAGGCCGACAGGATCGGCCCTGCAAATGGCATGTACGGTTCCGGGATGGCGTCCTCAATCTTGACATCGGTGTTTGCCGTAAACCGCGTTGTCGGGCCATAGCCTGGTTCAACAAGCTTGACGCGAACTCCGAAATCGCGCAGCTCAAACGCGAGGGAGGCGGTGAATCCTTCAATCGCGGTCTTGCTTGCGGTGTACACCGAAACCAGCGGCATCAGTTCAAGCGTGGCGCTTGAGGTGATGTTGATGATGAGCCCCGATCCGCGTGTGCGGAATTGCGGGATCACGGCCTGGCTCATGGCGATCACACCGAGCGTATTGGTGTCAAAAATCTGGCGGACCTTCTCCATCTTTGTGGCTTCGAGGGCGCCCATAAGCCCAATGCCCGCGTTGTTGACCAGAACATCGATCGGCCCAATCTCATCCATTGCGGCTTGAATGCTCTCTTCCCGAGTCACATCCAGCGCGACGAGACTCACCCGGGCAGATTCTGGAAGGAGGTCCTTGCGGGGAGTCCGCATTGAGGCAGCGACATTCCAGCCTTCGGCATGGAAGCGCCGCGCTGTTTCAAGGCCATACCCCGACGAACATCCCGTGATGAGGATCGTTTTTTCTGAGTTTTGGGTTGTTTCCACACTCTTCACTCTATCGCACGCATTTTGGATGACTGCTTTGTTTAGTCCTGTTTTTTTCAGCTATAGTCCTGATTGTGGATGTGCTTTCAAGCATCATTGAGCTCCTTCAACCTCGGGCAGTGGGAGCGAAGCTGATTTCTGGAGCAGGACGCTGGGGGGTTCAATACACCCCTTTTGATCGGCCCAGCTTCTGCACGGTTTTGAGCGGAAGCTGCCTGCTGAAGCTCAGCGATGCAAGGCCTTTTGTGCTCGCAGAGGGTGACTTCATCCTTCTGCCTTCGACCCCAGGCTTTGTCCTGTCCGGTTCACAAATGGTGAATCCAACGGTCATCGACGCCAAAGCCGCCTCCAGCTCAACGAGCGCCGTGCATCATGGCGACACAGGCTGCGAGCCCGATGTCAGGCTTCTTGGAGGCTACTTTGAGTTTGAATCCGTCGACTCGAACCTGCTGACCTCGCTCATGCCCAAGCTGATCCATGTCAAGGATTCCGAGAGCCTTTCAATCTTGGTGCGCCTCATCGCATCTGAAGTGAGCGGCAACCGACCCGGCCAGGATTTTGTGCTCCAGAAGCTTGTCGAGATTCTGCTGATCGAAGCCCTTCGATCAAGCCAGGGCATCGAAGCCTCCGCAGGACTGCTCCGCGGGCTCAGCGACGAGAGGCTTGCCGAAGCCATGCGCAAAATACATCATGACCCTGCCCACCCATGGAAAGTTGAGCAGCTTGCCGAAGTGTGCGCGCTTTCACGCTCCGCCTTTTTTGATCGATTCAATCGAGTTGTGGGAATTCCACCCATGCAGTATCTGTTCATCTGGCGCATGGCTCTCGCCAGAAAAATGCTGCAGAACGACAACCACACCCTGGACGAAATCGCCCACCGCGTCGGCTATGTGTCACCGTGCACATTCAGCATGGCGTTCAGCCGCCACACAGGGCACTCCCCCAGCCGTTTTGCCAAAATCCATAAAGCCCAATTGACCCCGGGAAATGCCCTTGAGCAGGCTAAGGAATTGTCAAGGCAGTGAATTTGCTCACCTTCTTGGACATGGGGCCGGTTTTCGACCCATCCCCGGAGCCCGACCAGAGCAGGGCGCCGTTGGTCTTGACCAGAAATGTCGCGTAGCCCGAAGGAAATGCGGATGCGATCCCGGAGACTTTCGGCTTTTGGGGCGACATATTGTAGCCCCCGGTCTTGCCGATGCCGAGGCCGCCAAACCCATTGAAGCCCCAGTTGGTCACCGTGCCGTCCGTGTGGACAACGACGATGAAGCCCAAGCCCACGGCGACCTGCTTGGCTCCTGTGACTCCCTTGACCGCGACCGGAACAGATGCAAATCCATCCCTCTTTCCGTTGCCGAGCATCGAAGACGAGTTGCCGCCCCAGACCCATACTTTGCCATCCGAAGTGATCGCGGCGTTCGCGCCGTTGTCGTTTTTGTCCGCCGAAATCTGCCTGACCTTCTGCAGCCCTTTGACCTGCACCGGAGTGGCGATGCACCGTCCTGTCGTGCCCTGCCCGAGCTGGCCGACCGAATTGCATCCCCAAGCCCAGACCGTTCCGTCCTTGCGGAGCACGAGGGTTGATCTGCCTCCGACCGAGATCGCAGTGACATCGGTCAGCCCGCTTACCACCTTCGGCGAGCCATCCTCCTTGTCATCATCCTTGCCATCGCCGAGAACGCCATAGGTGTGCTGGCCCCATGTCAGCACTTTTCCGTCGCTGCGGAGCGCCGCCGCATGGTTCCAGCCGATGCCAACTTGAACGATGTCCTCCAGCCCCGCAAGCGGCGTGGGCTGACTCGTGCGCCCCACGCCAGGGCCGAGGATGCTGTGGGCGGAGCTGCCCCAGGCCAGCACCGTGCCATCGGTCATCAGCGCAAGCACCTGGCTGGTCGTTGCATCAATCTGCCGGACTGGCCCCGGGAGCGACAAGCGGGCAAAGTTCACGGCCGGCACAGTGCGCCATTCATAACCCGGAAGCATATCGGGGCTGTTTCCGCCCGAGGCAAGCACACTCCCGTCGGACTTGACGAAGAATCTTGGACTTGCCCCGCTGACCTGCCAGGACGAAGCCAGCCCCACACAGGCACCGACGATCAGCGCGGAGAGCATGACCCGAGTGTAGCAGTGAAAAACTCCAGCGCTGTTCAACGGGGGAACAGAGCGGGGAAAAAGTCGATATTATTAAAAAAAATGCTGTGCAATCTCACACTCGTCGTCACTCTCGCCGCCCTCGGCGCAGCCTCCCCCCAAGATGGAGAGTTAAAGGCCCTGGAAGGGGAGTGGATTTTTCTGGAGGACCGGACCGAAGGGCGCACGCTCGAACAACTGAATCCGCCCATGAGCACGAAGTTCTCGATTCGGGCTGAAGAAGGGGCGGTGATTCTTGACAAAGGCCACGGCTCCGGCCATACCAACGTGCGCATCGCGCTGGACGGAACTCACACCGATGTTCCCGGACAAGCCGGAGCATTTGTGCGGTATCGCGGTTCCTGGAAGGACGGCGTCTTCACCTACCAAGTCGAGTTCGCGCGCGAAGCAGGCGGAGCATTGAGCGGCTTGATCCAACGGGAATTTCGCGTCGCAGAAGAGGGCCTTGTTGTGCGCTCAAACTTTCAGATGACGGAGGGTGTCTGGTCGGTGGGGCTGTATCGACAGACAAAGGACATTCCGATGCCGACACCCGCCAAAGCGACGATCAACGATCTGGCGTGGATGGCCGGAAACTGGTCGGGCACGCGAGGAACGACCGGACAGATCGCGTTCGAAGAGCTCTGGAGCCCGCCCAAAGGCGGGTCGATGTTCGCCATCTCGCGCACGATCAACCGCGACCAGCTTTCAGCGTTCGAATACCTGCGCATTCTTGAGCGCGACGGAGGGTTGGTCTACACGGCGCAGCCCAACGGCGGCACGGCGACCGAGTTTGTGATGACGGAGTTTTCCAGCACGCGAGCCGTGTTCGACAATCCACGCCACGACTACCCAAAGCGAATCGTGTATGAGCTGACCAAAGGCGGCATGACCGCGACGATCGGGTTCGCGAAAGGCGGCACACCACGCAAATTAGAGTTCAAACGTGAGGAGATCTGAGAATCCCGAAACATGACCTGGAGAACTCGCTCGGGGCGGCAATGATGACCAGCCGCACGGCTAGGCAGGTTGGATGAGCGGCACGTAGCCTGAGCGGCCCTGCCAGGTTCCGTGTTCCGAAAGCGGTTTGAACCGCATCGTTGCGAACTCGTGGTGAAAACTGCGGCGATCATATTCCTTCATCGCCCGTGGATGCCGTTCTGGGCGTTCCACGGGGCTGTTTCCTTTCACCATTTCTGTCATCGCCTGTTGAGATGTCCAGATTGAGAATGTCGCCACTGATCGCGGATATCGAATGGCGGCCATGGCAAGAGTTGATTCGGGGTGATCGCGCACCAGCTCCTCGACGGGGCGTCCGTAGCGAATAAACCGAGGCAGTTCGGGGATTTTCATGCGCGCCAGTGTGTAGGCGGCAACCGGAGCCTGGGGATCGCCTTCCTCCACAAGTTCTGGCAAATCTGCAAGTTCGCGGACAGACCCCCATCTTCGCAGAAATGACATCCTCAGATGCCACCCGGTTCCCAAGGGCTGGCCCAAGCTTGTTTGGGCTAGGAAATCATCGATCGCCGCCTCGTTCTCCCAAGCCGCAAACATTGCAAAGTTCCGCAGCTGCAGTCGATCTGGGGAGAGAATCGCCGCACCCAATCGCATCGCCGTCATGCACTCAGCATGAACGAGCCCGGGAACCGCAGCCTGAGTGGGAGGACGGAGGAGCGCGGAAAGCGATTGAGAAGCCGGCAGCTTTGCCACGCCAAAGGTGAAGATTTCCATGGGACGATCTGACAGAACTCCGCAGTTCAGTCTTCTCCAAACACCGCTTTCACCGCCTCCAGATACTTCATCTCGTTCACCTTATCCGGCTCCAGGTAACTGCCTTCGGTCCACTCATTCCAGCAGTTGATGTTGAGGACTCTCGGGCTTTTGGGATTGGAGTTGATCTTCTTCTTGGCCATTTCCAAAGCGGCTTGGAAATTCTCCGGCGTGTTGTTCGAGATGGTGTTCATGAACGGGTAGCCCACATTCTCGAACGGCTGGCTCTGGTCGGCACGGGGGCTGGAATCCCAACCCATCGTCATGTTCGGGAAGTAGGGCAACTCAAAGCTCTGTTCCGCTCGCTCCCAAAATTCAAAATAGCGGTCTCGGACATAGTTGTAGTCGGTCGCCTGTTGAGGAAGGCCGACGTGATGAATCCAAACATAGGAAGTCACGGAATCGAATCCCAATTCCTTCGTCAGACTTTCAAGCTTCACGGGCTGCGATTCGCCGGGCAGAATCACCCTGTCCCATACCACGCCATTCAAGTGCAGCCCTGGAAGCTTGGCGTCCCTCGCCTTCTGCCGGAATTTGTCGAGCGCCTTTCGCCTGGCCTCGACGCTCCCAAAACTTGAGAT
The DNA here is from genome assembly GCA_023428805.1 of Armatimonadota bacterium. Classification (GTDB taxonomy): domain Bacteria; phylum Armatimonadota; class Fimbriimonadia; order Fimbriimonadales; family Fimbriimonadaceae; genus JAEYWW01. Next base: position 10,932 of record JAEYWW010000227.1, read on the forward strand.
GAGCGCATTCAAATCGTAATAGGAGAAGTACGGCTTGCCGTCGATCTTCCAGTAGTTCTCGCGCCGAAAATAATCTTTGATCAGGTGGTCGCAGATTCTGTCGAATCCTTCGGGAGTCACTTTTCCGGGAAAGACCAGCTTCGGAGGTGCTCCGCGTGTGTACGGCTGAATTTCCAGCCAGTCGTGGTTCGCCCACATGAATGCGAACTTCAACCGCTTGTTGTTTTTGGCTTTGAGAAACCCTTCGTTGATCGGCCGATCCAGAAACGGGCCGTCATCGTAATGGTACCAATCGAAGATGAAGGCGTCGATCCCATGATCGGCGGCGGCATCAATCTTCCGTGCCATGACCTCGGGCTTGGACTCATCTTCATATCCCCAAAGCGGCACTTTGGGCTGCTGGTGCCCGGGGAACCTGGGCTTGGCACTCCTCACCAAATCCCACTCCGACCATTCCGCACCCTTCATCTGCGTGTTGCGCGGATCGCCGGGATGATAGTTGCCGAAGTAGTAGCAGGCAACAGTGATTGGTATTTCCTGCTTCATCTCAGGCATCGCGGTGGCGAAGATCAAAGAGCCCAACACGGTCTCAGTATAGAACTTGGAAAATCTATTCGTAACCGAGCTTCGGCACCCAATCGGTGTCGATGCCTCGCGCCATTAGCAGCTCCGAAAGCTGGCCGACATGTCCCTGAATGTGGCGCAGGTTCATGAGTTCGTGGGATAGCTTGCTCATGTTGGGATACCAACTGAACCCGGTCTCACCGCAGTCAAGATCGAGCGCATCCACCACGGGATCAATCATCGAGTCTACGAACCTGATGTACGACAAGGTGTCTTCCCGGCTGAAGGGCGCGACGCCATCGGGCAGTTCGTATGGTTCGACATACGCTGGATCAAGCCACATGGGCTCGAAATGGTCTCTCGGACGGTCTGGCCAGGGTTCGTAGGCGTGTTCATCCTGCGGAAGTTGAAGTTGGGTGAAAAACGCGGCATGAAGTGCGATCCGCCAGTAATAGCGCGGATATTCGCCGCTGGTCCAGAGGTCATCCGGGCACTTTTCGACGCATTCGGCCAGCATCGCCATCGCTCCGTGATACTGCTCTTTCAGCGCGTCGCGAATCTCCATGATTCTGAGGAGGTTACCTATGCAGTAACCTATGACCATGTTGGCCGCGCTCCTGATTCAGCTTCTGGCGACGCCCGTTCAGGAAACAAGGTTTGAGTCGGACATTGCCGCCTTTGAAAAGGCTGATCAGTCCCATCCACCCAAGCCGGGCGGAGTCGTTTTCGTGGGGAGTTCGAGCATCCGCCTTTGGAAGACTCTGGCGGAAGACTTCCCCAACCACAACGTGATCAATCGGGGGTTCGGGGGCTCGTATCTCAGTGAATCAACCTTGGTCGCTCACCGGATTGTCACCCCCTCCAAGCCCAAGG
>JAEYWW010000293.1 GCA_023428805.1 Armatimonadota bacterium
CGGTCGCCGATGATCAGTTCGCGCTGTCCGCGCCCGATCGGAATCATGGCGTCGATGGCCTTGATGCCGGTCTGGAGCGGCTCGGTGACCGGCTGGCGGTCAACGACGCCGGGAGCGATGGTGTCGAGAAGCTTGAAGTCCTCCGCAGCGATCGGCCCCTCGCCGTCGAGCGGCTGGCCGAGCGCGTTGACGACGCGGCCGAGAAGAGCCTTGCCGACCGGAACCTGCATGATGCGCCCGGTCTCCTTGACGGGGTCGCCCTCCTTGATGTGGCCGGATTCGCCGATCAGAACTGCGCCGATGGAGTCTTCCTCCAAGTTCAGCGCGAGGCCGATGGTGCCGCCCGGGAAATCGAGCATTTCACCGACTTGGCAGACCGGCAGACCGTAGACGCGGGCGATGCCGTCGCCGACTTGGATGACGGTGCCGACGTGCTCGACGTCCACCGTTCGCTCGAACTTTTGGAGTTCCTGTTCGAGGATCGATGTGATTTCTTCGGGTTTGATGGCCATGGTCGTATCTTGAGGGTTAGCTTTGCTTCAGCAAATCGTAGATGAGGGTCTCGCGCAGGCGGTTCAAATGGCCGCGTGCGGTTCCGTCGAGGACAAAATTGTCGTAGGTGACTTTGACGCCGCCGATGAGTTCGGGATTGACATGGAATTCGGCTTCGACCCGCTTTCCAGTCGCGCTCTGCACTTTGGTGACCAGCGCGTTCCTCTGGTCTTCGGCAAGCTCCAAGGCTGACTCAAAGATGGCCTTGGTCACGCCTTCATGCTGGCGGCGAAGTTCGGAAAACTCAATCTGAATCGCGTGGAGCAGGTCGTCGCGCTTCTTGTTGACCAGCAGCCGAAGAAAGCCCATCGTGAGGGCGGTGATTCGGTCGCTGAACGTCCGCTCAAAGAGAGCAATTTTGTCGGCGTGGCTGGTGGTTGGCATCAACAGAAAGGCCCGCGCTTTGGAGCTTGAAGCCAGCACGCTGGTCAGGCCCTTCAAGTCATCGTCAACGCTCCCGACAATGCCCTCTTTTTGGGCGGCATTGAAGAGGGCGCGGGCGTATCTCTTGGCTGCGCGGGAATCGGTCATCAGTTCTTGACCTCGACCTTGTTGAGGAATTCGTCGATCAGGCGGCGGTTCTTGTCGTTGTCCATGTTCTCGCCGAGCAGGCGTTCGGTGGCCTGGAGGGAGAGGTTGGTGACATTGACGCGGAGATCGGTGAGGGCACGCTGCTTCTCGGCCTCAATCTCGGCGATGGCGCGCTGCTTGTACTCGTCTGCCTGCGCCTGGGCTTCAGCATTTAAGGTCTTTCGAAGCTCCTGAGCTTCCTTGATCTGCGCCTGAATCTGCTCGCGGGCGTTAGCCTCGGTCTCGCCGATGCGCCGCTCATAGTCGGCCTTCATCTGCGTCATATCCGCGCGAAGCTGTTCGGCTTCGGTGAATGTCTTCTCAAGCTCGGAGTTGCGCTCGTGGATGGCGTCTTCGAGAGGCTTGACAAAGAACGACTTGATGACCGGGAAGAGAATCAGAAAGACGCCGATGACCGCAATGGTTTTGCCGAGATCAATCAGAATGCCCTGCAATTCAAGATCGTGCTCCAAGTCTGAAATCGCTTGGATGGGATCATTGACACTCAGGTACATGCCTCCGAACATCAATGCGAGACCGACAATGATGCCGAGGATGACCGGAAAACCAGACTGTTTCGTCTTTGTGCTCATTGAAATAGAAAATGGTCAGAGTCTGGTGAGCGATTCGCCCACCAGACTGTATTCAGAATGTGGTCTCAGCCCTTGAAGGCGGTGGCGCCAACGAAGACGACAAGCAGGAAGACCAGTTCGACGAACGCGAGCGCGATGAGCATCGCGGTCTGCATTTTGCCGATGGCTTCCGGCTGGCGGGCCATGCCCTGCATGGCGCTGTAGCCGATCAATCCGAGTCCGATGGCAACGCCGAGGGCGCTGATTCCGAGTGCGAGCGGCAAGAGGCTAGCTGCTGCCTGAGCTGTTTGCGGTTCCATATTTATTTTCTCCAGTTAAGTGTTTGAGGGTTGATAAAAGCGATTAGTGGGCGTGCGCGGGCTCTCCGTGGCCGTGATCATGCTCATGGTCGTCGCCGTGGTCGTGATGGGTGACCAGCGACAGGTAAACACAAAGCAGAAGGCAGAAGATGAGGGCCTGGACAACGCAGGTCAGCATTTTGATCGGCAACAGGAAGGCGCCGAAGGGAATGTGAAACTCGAAGCCCCCCAGGTTGTAGAGATGCTTGCCCAGTTCATTCATAGAATCGGCGGCTCGGTGGCCGCCGTCAATGTTCCCGTAAAGTCTCAAGCTGAGCGAGACGTTCTTCATCATTTCCGAGATCAGTTCGATCACGAAAAGCATGACATTGATGAGGATCAATGCAGGACCCATCTTTGGACCAGCAAAATGCGCGAAGTGTCCGAAGAAGCCGTTGGATCGAATTCCTTCGTACTGCACGTAGCCGATAGCGATCAAAGCCAAGCCGAGGTTGAAGCTGAGGTCCGCAGTGGTGGATGTCGGAAACGCAAGGGCGATCAAGTTTCCAACAAAAATCATCGTCCAGAAGACAAAAAGCATCGGAAGATACTTTCGTCCATGATCGCCAATGATTCCGACCGCAAGGTTTTCAAGAAAGAGATAAAGCTGCTCGAACCAAGAGGTGATTTTGTTGGTGAAGAAGCGATTGTTCAATCCCTTCTTGGCCATCCCCATCAGAACGAAGAGTGCGATTACGCTGAGGCCAATATAGACGCCCAAGCCTGCGAAGGAACTGACATGGTGTCCGCCTCCGCCCCCATGATCGCCTCCAGCATGATCTGTCGTGCCCGTGTGGTGTTCATCGGACACTCCAGTGACGGGAGTCGTCGCGTGGTTGGGATCGCCGTGAGGGTCTTCCTGATGAGGCTCACCGTGGGGCTCAGCATGCTGTTCTCCCTCCCCATGCTCTCCGAGTTGTGCGAAGAGCGGCAAACCGTTGATCAGGATCTTGTCCATGTGCGTAAAAAGGGGGCTCATCGCGCCGATTGAGCCCACCCGATCAGGGCGCAGTATACCAATGCCATCCCTGCCAAATAACAGGCAGGGCCCGGGTCTGGCAGGTCGCGCACCATCCACACCGTGAGGAGGTAAATCGGCAGCATCGTGAGGAACGCGATGACCACCAGAATTCCAAGTGCAGGGGCCACTCCTTCGTTGCGGGCGGTTCGGGTGAGAATGGCAACAACCCCCGCCGTTCCCCCGATCACGATTCCGGTACCGGCCAGCCCAAGCGCCATTCCTTGAAGGCCGATTGGACCGCCGATAAGAAACGCGATGAGGAGAGCCAGCGCGGCGAAGCCCATATGCGACCTCCAGTCCCGGAGAAGGGCCTTCATTTGTTCTGGTGCTTGTTCAAGAAGGTGATGGCAAAGGCCAGACCGGCCACTGCTCCGACAAGGCAGAGCCATCCCTGCCAGGCCGTTCCTCCAACCTGCTTGTCGATGAACCATCCAATCGCCCAGCCCGCGACGGGTGTGCCCGCGATCGCATAGGCCACGGTCATGCCAATGGCAAGACCTTTGCCCGTGCTGCGGTCGGCAATATTTCCGCCTTCGGCCTTGGTCTTCCGCTTCTGATCCTGATGCCGAGCCTGCTGCATTCGCTGATCCATGCTGGAGAGGCGCTGATCAAAGTCGTTGTCCAACTCGTCCAGTTCGCCCCGTGCTTTTGCGCCCGCCTCGCCCACCTTTTCGCTCAGGGCGTCCAAACGGTCCTGAAGGGCCTCGGATGAATCCTTTGCTGCGTCGTCGGGTTGACGCGGATCGTCATTCATACTCAGATTTAAGCAGATGTCGGGGCGTGGACTGGAGACGGAAGTTCAATACTTGAAGGGAGTGGGGCCGAAGGTGGCCATGCTCCTGCAGAAGCTTGGGCTCGGCACCGTGCGTGATGTGCTCTGGAATTTCCCCCGCCGCATGGAGGATCGGTCGCAGATTCCGCCTCTGATGCGCATCCAGCCCGGGAAGTACGCGACGATTCGCGGAACACTTGAACGGGTGGACACCCGTCCGATCCGTGGCGGGCGCGTGATCATCACCGGCCGGGTCGCCGACGACATGGGCGAGATCGACCTTGTGTGGTTCAACCAGCCCTGGATGGTCAAGGAGCTCAATTCCCGCAAGGGCCAGCAGGTGATCGCCTATGGCCTGGTCAAAGAGGGCTCCAAGCGTCTTGAGATGTCATCCCCCGAGTGGGAGGCGATCGAGGATGACGACGACGCGGAAGAGTTCGCGCGCATTGTCCCGGTTTACGCGCTGAAGGAAGGCGTGCCGCAATGGGCGGTGAGACGGGCGGCGAGGTCGGCGGTCGAGCACTTCGCATCAATGATCGAAGAGCCGCTGCCCGAATGGGTGCGGAAGGAGAACAGCCTCCCGACCCTCGGCTGGGCGATCAGCCAGATGCACAGGCCGGAATCTCTGGATTCCCAGTTGAAGGGACGGCGAAGGATCGTCTTTGACGAATTTCTCGCGCTGCAGATCATGCTCCAGCTTCGGCGCCGGGATGTGAAGCAGGAAGTCGGCATCGCCTTCCCGATCTCAGATATGTCCAAGCATGAATCTCCTGCGGGGACACTCTTCGGTGATGCGCCGCAGGGAACGCTCTGGGATGAGGTTCACCGGATGCTTCCGTTTGACCTGACCGGAGCACAGAAACGGGTCATCCAGGAGATATGGGACGACATGGAGCGAGCTGCTCCGATGAACCGCCTTGTGCAGGGCGATGTCGGCTCGGGAAAAACCGCAGTCGCCGCCTGCGCGATCCTGGGCGCGGTGCGGTGCGGCTACCAGGCCGCCCTCATGGCCCCCACCGAAATCCTGGCTGAGCAGCATGGTTTGAATCTCAAACGTCTCTTTGAACCCCTGGGAATCAATGTTGTTCTCCTCGTTGGCAAGCTGAATGCCCAACAGAAGCGCAAGGCGATGCAGCAGGCGGAGAGCGGGGAGGCGCGGGTCTGCATCGGCACCCACGCGCTGATCCAGGAAGGGGTCAAGTTCAGCAAGCTTGGGCTGGCGATCATTGATGAACAGCACCGCTTCGGCGTCCTGCAGCGCATGGCGCTTCGACAGAAGGGGTACGGACACCCTGATGTCCTCGTGATGACCGCGACTCCGATCCCGCGCACATTGACGATGACGCTGTACGGCGACTTGGATTTGAGCGTGATCGACGAGATGCCTCCCGGCCGCAAGCCGATCAAGACGCATTGGAAGAAAGCCCCCAGCCGAGATCAGGTGTATGCGACGGTGCGGACTCTCCTTGCTGAGGGGCGTCAGGCATATTTCGTCTGTCCGATGATCAGCGAGTCGGACAAGATGCAGACTCAGGCGGCGGAAGACCTCTACTACCGCCTCAAAGAATTGATCTATCCCGACCTGCGCGTTGGTCTGCTGCACGGGCAGATGAAGCCCGCAGAAAAGGAGATGGTCATGGAGCAGTTCCGGCGGCACGAACTCGACATCCTCGTCTCAACTGTCGTGATCGAAGTCGGCGTTGACGTGCCGAATGCGAGCGTGATGGTGATCGAAGATGCGTTCCGATTTGGACTGGCGCAGCTTCACCAGTTGCGTGGCCGCGTCGGGCGCGGAGAGCATCAGTCGTACTGCATCCTCATCTCCGACGCCAAAACCGCCGAATCCGAGCAGCGGCTGCGGATCATGGAGGAGACGACGGATGGCTTTCGGATTGCCGAAGAGGATTTGAAGCTGCGTGGACCGGGCGATGTGGCCGGAACGCGGCAGGCGGGTCAGTTGGAGTTTTTGGTGGCTGATTTGGTCAAGGATGGCCCGATGCTGGAGACCGCCAAACGCGCGGCGATCCGGCTGCTGGAGGTCGATGAGGAATTGTCCTCGCCCGATCACGCGCTGATTCTGGAAGCTGTTCGCGCGCGGCGTTCGGATGAGGCGCTGCTGACGATTAGCT
>JAEYWW010000245.1 GCA_023428805.1 Armatimonadota bacterium
TTCACCTGGACGAGTCGGCGGTTGCCGGGAGCCATGGTGGTCTCTTCCAGCTCTTCCTTGTTCATCTCACCGAGACCTTTGAAGCGGGTGACCTGCACTCTCTTCTTCTTCAGACCCTTGATGATCTCGTCGCGTTCCTCGGCGGTGGCCGCATAGTAGCGTTCGTTGTTGCCCGCCTTCACGACATAGAGCGGCGGCTGGGCCAAGTAGACATAACCTTCGGTGATCAGCGGCTTCATGTAGCGGTAGAAAAAGGTGAGCAGGAGGGTTCGGATGTGCTCTCCGTCCACGTCCGCGTCCGTCATGATGATGATTTTGTGATAGCGGAGCTTGTCGAGATTGAAGTTTCCGTTCTCGTTGTCTTCGGTCATCTCTTCGCGGCCCGTATAGATGGCGATTCCCGCGCCAAGGGCGGCGATGAGCGACTTGATCTCCTCATTGTCGAGCGCCTTGTCGATGCGGGCCCGTTCGACGTTGAGAATCTTTCCACGGAGAGGAAGCACCGCCTGAGTGATGCGGTCGCGGGCGCCCTTGGCTGATCCGCCCGCCGAGTCGCCTTCGACCAGGAAGATTTCGCACTCTGCGGCATTCTTGCTGACGCAGTCCGTGAGCTTCCCAGGGAGGCCGAACGTGTCCATAGCGCTGGAGCGGCGGACGGATTCGGCGGCCTTGCGGGCGGCTTCGCGGGCCTGCTGAGCCATCTGCGCCTTGTCGATGATTTTGCGCGCGACCTGCGGATTCTCTTCCAGGAAGGTCATGAGGCCGTCGCCGACCAGCGAGTTGGTCGCGCCCTGGGCTTCGGGCGTCACGAGCTTGACCTTGTCCTGCGAGTTGTAGCTGGCGTGCTCCAGCTTGAGCGCGATGACGGCGGTCAGACCCTCGAATACGTCGTCGGAAGCAAAGTTCTTGTCCTTCTCCTTCAGGAAGTTCATCTTGCGCGCGTACTGGTTCAGCACGCGGGTGAGAGCGGCGGAAAATCCGGAAACGTGGGTTCCACCATCTGGTTGGTGGATGTTGTTGGTGTAGGCGAGGATGTTGACGTGGTAGGTGGTGTTGTATTGGATCGCCACCTCGACTTCCATGTTGTCGCGGACACGGTGGAAATAGATCGGCTTGTGGAACGTGTCGTTTGCCTCATTCATGTCCTCCACCAATTGGACAATTCCCTTTTCGTACTCAAAGACCTCGCTGTGCTCGGGATTCTCCTCGTTGGTGAATTCGATGCGGAGGTTCGGGTTGAGATACGCGATCTCGCGCAGGCGGCGCTTGATAATATTCTCGTCGTGGTGGGTTTCGGTGAGGACGCTCGCGTCGGGCTTCCAATGCTGGTGGGTGCCGGTGCCCTCGGCGGTGCCGACGACCTCCACTTCGGTGACCGGGACGCCCTTCTCAAACCGCTGCTGGTACATCTTCCCGTCGCGCTTGACAGTGGTGATCAACCACTCCGAAAGCGCGTTGGTGCAGGAGACGCCGACGCCGTGGAGTCCGCCGGAGACCTTGTATCCGCCGCCGCCGAATTTGCCGCCCGCGTGGAGCTTGGTCATGATGACGGTGAGCGCGGAGATGCCCTCCTTCTCATGGACGTCCACCGGGATGCCGCGTCCATTGTCTTCGACGGTCATCGAGCCATCGGCGAGAAGGCCGACTTTGATGAGGTCGCAGTGCTTGGCCAGATGCTCGTCCACGGAGTTGTCCAGAACCTCGCGGAACATCTGGTGGAGACCCTTCTTGCCGTTGTCGCCAACGTACATTCCCGGGCGGCGGCGCACGGCCTCCAGCCCTTCGAGAACCTGAATCGAACTCGCGTCATAGGAGCCCTCGACCTTCGCGGCGATGGAGTCTCCCTCTACGAATTCCGCCGATTCCTGATGCTCAAAAGCCTCCTCGCTGTTGATCGGCTCGTTTTCTGGATTCTGATTCTCGTTGGACATGTTGGAAGGGTTGCCGAAACGGCAGTTTGAACCTGGATTTTACCCTTTGACACAAGGGCACTCTAGGTTCAAGACGGATCAGCAACCCTCGGCGGAGCAAACAACTATTCCAGCGAAGAAACGTCGCCGTGGCCCGAGGTTTCGCTGGTCTGCCAGCTCTTCCAATAGTTCGGGTCTTCCAGTTCCAAAGCCTTCTTCGTGAGTTTAAGCGGGTGGAAGGTGTCGACCATCATCGCCAGTTCCTTCGTCTCGGTGTGAGGCATGGAGGCTTCGACGGCACCGGGCTGGGGGCCGTGGGGGATGCCGAGGGGGTGGAGGGTGATGGAGCCTTCTTCGATGCCCTTGCGCGATCCGAATTTGTCGTTGCAGTAGTAAAGAACTTCGTCCGAATCCACATTGGAGTGGTTGTACGGAATCTTCACCGCTTCCGGGTGGAAGTCGAGGATGCGCGGGCAGAACGAGCAGACGACGAATCCGTGGCCGACGAAGGTCTGATGGATCGGCGGGGGCATGTGGATCTGGCCGGTGATCGGCTGGAAGTCGTGGATGCTGAACGCCATCGGATAGACGAAGCCGTCCCAGCCAACCACGTCAAACGGGTGGAAGCCGTACTTGTAGAGCGTGTGCCGGCCCCGCGCCTTGACGATCACACGGTACTCGCCCTTCTCATCGTAGGTTTTCAGCTCATGCGGCGGGCGGAAATCGCGTTCGGAGAAGGGAGCGTGCTCCAGAAGCTGACCGTACTCATTGCGGTATCGCTTCGGGACCGTCACCGGCCCGTTGCTCTCGACCACCACCATCTTGACCGGCAGGGAGTCGAAGCGGATGCGCCAGATCGTGCCGCGCGGGATCACGATGTAGTCGCCGGGGCGCACTTCGACGTCTCCCCACATGGATTCGAGAGTTCCGCTTCCGTCATGGACAAACAGGATCTCGTCCGATTCCGCGTTCTTGTAGTAGTCCTCCATCTGCTCGCTCGGCAGAACCTGGCTCCAGAGCAGGTCGGAGTTCCCCATCAGCGGAATGCGTCCGGTGACCGCGTTGCCATGCGCCTGCATCCGCGCCGTCTTCAGGTGACGATGCCGCAAAGGTTCGTCGTCCAGGTACTCCGGCTTGACGCTCCCCAAGTCCTCCCAGCCTGCCACCGATGTCGGCAGATTGATGTGATAGAGCGTGGACATGGGTCCGTCGAAGCCGATGGTGCTGAAAAGCTGCTCCGCATAGAGCCCTCCGTCGGGCTTGCGGAATTGGATGTGCTTCTTGCTCGGGAGCTTGCCGTGGGAGACGTAGCGAAACATCGTTGTTTGTCCTTGTATTGATCCTAGTTTACTGCGGTCGCCAATCCGAAAGGACGAGGCCCTGAAAAGCAGAGCCCCGGATCAACCGGGGCTCTGTTGAGATGGGTGTGATCAGGTTTCAGGCCAGAGGGGTCACCGCCGGGTCCATTGTTCTGGAAGTGACCGGGTGCAGTTC
>JAEYWW010000304.1 GCA_023428805.1 Armatimonadota bacterium
CTGGCTTAATTCAATGTGCGCGTGTCCCAATGAACACGCGCACTTTTTGTTGGCGAAGTCACATTCAGTCCAACTTGAACTCAAGTACCATCAATGGCGATGGCCACAGTCCAGGCCCGGGGATGGCACGCGGTGCGTGTCTATCTCGAAATGATCAAGTTCGAGCATTCGATCTTCGCCCTGCCCTTTGCGATGATCGGAATGATGTGGGGATCGATTCAGCTCCGCGGTCTGGCGTGGCCCGGGTGGTCTGCTTTTCTCTTGATCGTGCTCGCTATGGTGAGCTGCCGTTCGGCGGCGATGGCCTTCAACCGCATCGTCGACCGGAACATTGACGCCGTAAATCCGCGCACGGCGATGCGGGCGATTCCCGCCGGGCTGCTTTCGATGCGTCAGGCGAACCTGTTCTTCTCTATCTCCTGCGCGATCTTCATCGGCGCGGCGGCTCTGTTGAATCCGCTGGCCCTGGCCCTGAGCCCAGTTGCCCTTTTCGTGACACTTGGGTATTCACTGACCAAGAGGTTCACTCCGCTGTGTCACTTTGTCCTTGGGCTTTCGCTGGGCATCGCACCAGCGGCGGCTTGGATCGGCGTATCGGGAAAGCTCCATCCGGCCATCCTTCCGCTCACCTTTGCCGTCATGTTCTGGACTGCGGGGTTCGACATCATCTATGCCCTGCAGGACGAGGAGTTTGACCGCAGCCGGAATCTCAATTCCCTCCCCGCCGCACTCGGGAAATCACGGGCATTGCTGACCAGCCGCATCTCCCACATTTTCGCTTTAGGCTTCCTTGCGACGGCGGTATGGATGAATATGGGCGGGATCGCCGCCTGGGTTGGAGTCGGGGTGGCGGGTGCGCTCCTCGCCTATGAACAAAGTCTGGTGAAGCCCGACGACCTGAGCCGGGTCAATATGGCGTTCTTTACCTTGAACGGCATCGTCTCGCTCGCGGTCTTTGCCTGCATCTTGGTCGACCAGATCGCAAAATGAAAATGGGAGACCGCTTGCACGGTCTCCCATTTTAAGAAAGACGTCGGCCTTAGTCTTCTGACTCGCTCCAAAGCTCAACGGTGCTTTCAACATTGCGCTTGACGGCGTCGATGCATCGCTTGAGGTCAGCGGCCTGCAGGCCACGATTGTCGATCGGCATCGCCATTTTGAGGGCCCCGGACGACGTCGTGTAGAACTGACAGGGCTGGATCTTGGCATTCTCGGCCAGGAGCTTCTTGTAGATGTCGGCCTTCTTCTCCCGCTTTGACATTTCGCCGAAGTAGACGGTCAGCCAAATATAATTCTTGCTGGGCGAAATTTCCGAGGCCATGTGGACATCAAAATCGCCGCCAGAAGCCTTGAATTCGTACATCTCCTTGCCCTCTTCTTCTTCGAGCACCTTGACTTCGTATCCCAAACCTTCCACGAGCCGCTTGAGGGAGGGCGCGTCCAATTTCTCGGATTGAACCGGGGCAAAGGCCAGGGATGATGCGCCGAGACAGGCGGCCGCGGCGAGGATGATAAACGTGCGCTTCATAATTAAATATTGCTCCATCGTGCTGGTCAAAATCCAGCGTCGAATCTGACATGAAAGACGAATGGTCTTTTGAATCGCTTCAAAGCTCAGTACCGAAAGCCCAGGACGTCCAAAATTCTCTGAAGGTCGTCGTCGCTGTAATAGTCAACGACCAATCGTCCTCCGATTTCGGCGGGCTCGAATCGTACGGGTGATCCTAAGAACTCGCCCAGGGCGCGTCCAAGTTCCTCCAAGTTCGGGTCGGTTTGAGGAGGGGACTTGGGCTTTCTCCCCTTTGTGCCCGCGAGTCTTGGCCCAGCCGAATCCCCTCGCGCCGCCCGCTCCAAATCCCGAACGCTGATCCCCTGCTTGGCGCGTTCAAAGAGCTGCATCTGCTTCGCCGGAGAATCGGACATCAAAATGGCGCGCGCATGGCCCTCCGTCAGCGCGCCCTCCTGCAGCGCCTCCTGAATCGGGAGGGGGAGTTTGAGAAGCCTGAGCGTGTTGGCGATGGCGACGCGAGACTTGCCAACCCGGTCGGCAATCTGCTCCTGGCTCATGCCGAACTCATCCGCCAGCTTGCGATACGCCCAGGCGCACTCCATCGGGCTGATGTCGGCGCGCTGGACATTCTCGATGATCGCGATTTCAAGCGAAACCTGCGCGGAGGCGGCCCGAACGACGACTGGCACTTCGGTCAGACCCGCCTTCTTCGAGGCCCTCAGCCGCCGCTCACCTGCGATCAGCTCATATTGTCCTTCGCTGATCGGGCGGACAATCAAAGGCTGCAGAACGCCATACTCCTTGATGGAGGCGGCAAGGTCGTCCAATGCATCCTCATCAAAAACTGTTCGAGGCTGGCGGCTGTTCGGAGTGATCGCCGAAATCGGGAGCGTAGTCGGAGCGGCCTCGCTCTGCTCACTCAAAAGCTGCGACAATCCTTTGCCTAGCGCGCGGCGCATTCCTGCAATACCTCCTCAACCAACTGGCGATAAGCGGTGGCTCCCTTGGAACTGGGGAAGAGCGTCAGCGCGGGCTCGCCAAAACCCGGCGCTTCGCTGAGGCGGACATTGCGGGGCACGACGACCTTGGAGAGTTTGCCCGCGAAAAACTGCTCCACTTCTTCGCTGACCTGCCTGCTCAGTCGGCTCCTTGCATCATGCATCGTGAGGATGACCTTCCCGACTTTGAGCCCGGGATTGATGCGGCGGCGGACGATGTCGATGGTCTTCAAAAGCTGGCTCAGCCCTTCGAGCGCATAGAATTCGGACTGCATCGGCACGAGAACTTCATCGCTCGCTGCGAGGATGTTGATTGTAATGAGCCCGAGGCTGGGTGGAGCGTCAATGATGATCCAATCGTATTGATCGCGCACTGGCTCCAAGGCGTCCCGCAGCAGGAGTTCCTTGCCAACGGCGTTCAGAAGAACGGCTTCCGCGCCGGCCAAGTCGAGCGTTGCTGCGAGGATGTCGGGCCTGCCATCTTCGCCGGGGATGATGGCTCCCTTGATCGGCGTTTCAACATCCGAGTCATCAGCCAGTGCGGAAAACACATCGAAAAGCGTTGCGGGCACGGAGGGTTTTTCGATGCCGAATCCGGTCGTGGCATTGCCCTGAGGATCGGCGTCGATCAACAGAACACGCCTGCCTGCGGCAGCCAGACCCGAGGAGAGGTTGACGGCGGTCGTCGTTTTTCCAACGCCCCCTTTCTGATTGACAATCCCCCAGACTGGCACAGCTAGATTATGATGGAAGCGACGACCTCAACGGGGCTATCCCCGCAGGTATTCGCCAATCGTTTTCACACTGGCAAGGCTCGGGTCTTCAAACACATCCAATGAATCAGCCAGCGCGACCGCTGTATCGATGCTTGTGACGCAGGTCACGCCCGTCTCGATGCAGGCGCGACGGATTCTCGCAGCATCCGCATTCGGCCCCTGCCGAAGCGAAGGGGTGTTGATCATCAAGCTCACCTCGCCCTGGAATAGCCGTTCCAGAAGATTGGGAGAACCGTCCTTGATCTTCTCCAGCCGTTCGGCGGGCAGGCCATGCTCCGCAAGAACACTCCATGTTCCACCTGTCGCGCCGAGACGATAGCCTTTCTCGTGAAGCAGATTCGCGATGCGGATCGCCTGCGGCTTGTCCTCGTCGTTGACGCTGATGATGACTTGCCCGCGCGGCTTGAAGGTGATGCCGCTGGCGACAAGAGCCTTGTAGAGCGCCCCCTTGTAGTTCTCATCCACGCCCAACACCTCACCGGTGGACTTCATCTCCGGCCCGAGGCTCGGCTCGACCTGACTCAGTTTTTGGAAGCTGAAGACCGGGGCTTTCACCGCGAAGATCGACGACTGCTTGTGGCTTCCCTGCGCGTAATCCTCGTGAGAAACCAACTGCCCCTTCCGTCCCGTGTGATCGTTCTTCTGCCCGCCGACACACCAAAGACCCGAGCCGAAACCCAATTCCTTGAGCGTCCCTCCCATCGCGCATCGCGTGGCAAGCTGGACCATCGGGATTCCCGTGACCTTGCTCAGATAGGGCACCGTGCGGGAGGCGCGGGGGTTGACCTCCAAGACAAAAACCTCGTCATTTTGGATGACGAACTGAATGTTCATCAGCCCCTTCACACCCAGCTCACGCGCGATCAGGCAGGCGATCTCAACCATGCGGGCTTCGACCTGTGCGTTGATCGTGACGGGCGGATAGACCGCCATCGAGTCGCCGCTGTGGACTCCCGCTCGTTCAATGTGCTCCATGATTCCCGGCACAAGCGTGTCCACGCCGTCCGAAATCACATCCACTTCGGCCTCTTTGCCCAGGAAATACTTGTCCACGAGCACAGGCTGCCCCGGGTTGGCGTCTTCCGCCTCCTTGTAGAAGCTCAGCAGGTGTTCATCCGAATAGATGATCTCCATCGCCCGCCCGCCGAGAACAAAACTGGGGCGAACCAAGACGGGATAGCCAATCTCATTGGCCACATCAAGCGCCTCGCCGAGGCTCCTCACCGCACGACCAGGAGG
>JAEYWW010000371.1 GCA_023428805.1 Armatimonadota bacterium
GGGCGGAGCACGCCCTGATGTCGACCGCCCCCTTGATCGCGGGATGCGATCCGCGTGATCTGGGATCGGTCTGGTTCTCGCTCACACCCGAGACAATGGCTCCCCGAATCGTCGTATTCGACATGTCTCCCGGGGGCCTGGGATTTGCGCAGGCATTGCACGATTCCGTCTCAAGTTGGTTTGATGCCGCGATTGATCTTTTGCAGTCATGCCCGTGTGACGATGGCTGCCCCAAATGTCTGCTGAGCCCGCGCTGCGAGTCATCGAACGAGGTTTTGGACAAGGCAGGCGCGCACTCACTCCTTCAAGCACTCAAACCGGACTAACGAGGGGCTTTCTGATCAAGAGCCTCCACGTTGTCCATGAAGAGCCGTGCCTGGATCGCCCGCTTCGGCGCGAGCATGGTGGAGCGCAAAGTGCGTCCGATCTTGCGGCCGTCGTATTCGCGGATCAGCAGCGATTTAGAGCCGATCACGAGAGCAATGCCCGCTTCACCGCTTGATGCGACAGCCATCGCACCGGAGGACTTGACCGAACGCCAGAGATCAGTGAGTTTGAGCTGTTTGGCTTCGTCCACTGGCAGTCTCAATTGAAATGTGATCGGCGGCAGCTCCTGGCTGCGTTTGAGGCTGGCGTCAATGATCTTGAGTCCGTCTGCTTGGCCGAACGCCCAATCTGTGGGGTCGGGACTGGCCTCGTGGCCAAAGCGGTTCCGATCGGACTCACCTTTCCAGGTCTCCTCCGCGCCTTCGTTCAATTCCTTCCGTTCCACCTCGTCAAGAGCTTCGTAGATGTCGAGTTCGTTCCAGGCATCACCCTGACGCCGAAGCGTCACCCGTCGGCTCCACGCATGTGCGTCTCCGGGCAGGGCTCGTTCTGCGGTCCAGCCCACACTGACCCGGTCATCTTCGATCCATTGAATGCGCCAAGGGCTCCACGCGGTCGCTGCGAATCGCCCTCCGCCCAGGGTTCGTTTGGCGCCCCCCATCGACAAGATTTGGGTGCCGCCTTCGGGTTCCGACAAGCCGAGTGATAAGAATTCGCCGCCCTGCACCACCCATGCCTGACCAGGGAGGCGGCGGGTCTGGATGGCCGCTCCCTGCCCCGTGACCCAGTAGGACGCCATTCGCGTGCCTTCCTCCTCAATGGTGACGAGGCATGCGAAGGGCTGGGTTTGCAGCGCCAAAACGGCGGCAATCGCGATCACAACTGTATCGACGTAATTTGTCCAGTTCCCGGTACGATTTCGGCATGAACTCTTACGAAATCTGGGTCAATCTGGCCCCGGGGGTCAAGGATTTGGAATTTGTCGAGGCGGTGGAGAACTATCTCGGCTGGTTTCAGGAGCGGGGCCACATGACTCGGTGGCGGATGCGCCGCCGCAAATTTGGCTTCGGGCCGGAAGCGCTGGGCGAGTTCTGCCTGACTCTGGAATTCAAAACACTTGCCCAGATGGACGAAGCCTTTCTGCTGGCGGCACGCCGCTCAGGCGAATTGGAGGAGCTTCATCGCGCGGTCTACTCGCGGGTGACGGACTTCAAATCGGGTTTGTATCGCGACTTTCCGGATGCGGTTCGTGAACGCTGAGTGCGATGTTCTGATCGCCGGCGGCGGGGCCGGCGGATGCGCGGCGGCAATGGCGGTCGCCTCCCAGGGGCGTCGGGCAATCATCGTCGAGCCGACGCGCTGGATCGGCGGCCAGCTCACGTCGCAGATGGTTCCGCCCGATGAGCATCCTTGGATTGAGGAGTTTGGCTGCACGCGCCTTTATCGGATGTACCGAAATCTTGTTCGTGAAAAGTGCATGATTCGCGGATTGACCGGGGAAGCTCTTTCGCGATCCCACTTGAATCCAGGGGGAGGGTGGGTGAGCCGACTCTGCCACGAGCCTGCGATGGGCGTCGAGGTCCTGGAGCAGATGATGAGGCTTGGCCGCGACCGGGGTCTGATCGAAGTCTGGCTCGAGTCCACGATTTCTTCCATCAATCTCGATCACCGCATGGCAGTAGTCGGAGATAGGCAAATTCGATTCGGAATAGTCCTGGACGCAACTGAAACGGGAGATCTGCTTCCCATGACAGGCATTGACTGGGTGATCGGGGCAGAGAGTCGCACCGAATTCGGTGAACCCCACGCGATTGACGGCCCTGCCGAACCGGAAGCGATCCAGGGGATCACCTGGTGCGCGGCATTGGGATGGGACGAGCATGGCGATCACACCATCGAAAAACCCTCATCCTACGACTTTTGGCGAAGCTACGAGCCCCCGTATTGGACCGGCCCGCTCTTCAGCGAGACATTCCCCAATGTCCGAACAGGCGATCCTCAGACACTGCCTCTGATGGGTGATTTCTCCTGGTTCACCTATCGCCAGATCGTTGATCCTGCAATTTGGCGGGATCGAATTGAGGAGCCAGTTACATGCCTCAACTGGCCGCAGAATGATTTGATGACAACGCCTTTTCCGAACGATCTCAGCGCGCTGGAGAAGTCTCGGGAACTCACGCTCTGCCTGATCTACTGGATGCAGACAGAGCGGGGATGGAGGGGCCTGAGGCTGCGTCCTGATGTCGCGGGGACAAAGGATGGGCTCGCAATGGCTCCCTATATCCGCGAGTCGAGGAGAATCAAGGGTTTGGCGACCTTGACCGAACTCGACGTGGCCGCAGACTGCAACGAGGATCGCAAAAAGATGGCTGAAATCCCCGATTCGGTGGGAATCGGAGCGTACCGGATTGATCTCCATCCCCGGACCAATGGGCGTCCCACCATTGACATCAGCGCATTGCCGTTTCAAATCCCAATTGGATGTCTTGTTCCGCGATCTGGCGATCTTATTGCTGCCGCCAAGAATATCAGCGTTACGCACGTTGCGAACGGGTGCACCCGACTCCACCCTGTGGAATGGAATATCGGCGAGACGGCTGGGCATCTTGCCTGTCTCTGTTTAGAAAAAGGTCTGAAACCACAGCATATCCAGCGCAACCCTGACACAGTCCGGCAGCTTCAGGACAAACTCTGTTCGGAAGGGATCGAGTTGTCCTGGCCGGACGAAGTGCATCCTTTGTAAAGGTTTGCGCCTGCCATCCGATCTATTTTGCTGACACGTTGAAATTGCCCCACCGTCATACCGGATAATGGAGGAGGGCCAAACTGTGATCCAAGGAAGGATGCGAGCAGTCGTCATGGCCGGAGGCGAAGGTTCGCGCCTCAGACCAATGACAGTGAACCGACCCAAGCCGCTTGTGCCGGTCGGAAATCGCCCCATCATGGATCACATTGTGCGGCTTCTCAAGCGGCACAACCTCACCGAAATCGTCGCCACCCTCCACTACCTGTCCGACGAGATCGAAGCCTATTTTGGAGATGGCTCCGAGATGGGCGTCAAGCTCATCCATTCGCTGGAAAAAGAACCTCTCGGCACCGCTGGAAGCGTCAAGCAGGCGGAAGAATATCTGCGGGACGCGCCCTTCGTGATCATCTCCGGGGATGCCCTCACCGACCTGAACATCACGGACGCGATCAGATTCCACCAGGAAAAGGGCGCGCAGGCGACGCTTGTGCTTTCCCGGGTACCCAACCCATTGGAATTCGGAGTCGTCATCACGTCGGAGAACGGACGAATTGAGAGGTTTCTCGAGAAGCCGGGCTGGTCTGAGGTCTTCAGCGACACCGTCAATACCGGCATTTACATCCTTCAACCGGAGGTTCTCGACCGAATCCCGGCCGGACAGAACATCGACTGGAGCAAGGATATTTTCCCCGCCATGCTCGCCGAAGGAGCGCCGCTCTATGGCTATGTCATGGATGACTATTGGTGCGATGTCGGAACGATTGAGCAGTACATGGAGGCTCAGCGGCACCTTCTGCAGGGGCTGGCCAATTTGGAGGTGCCTGGTTCCGAAATAGAGCCTGGCATCTGGGTTGGTGAAGGATCAGTCATCGAGGAGGGAGTCGAGCTTGAGGGACCGCTTGTCATCGGCCGCGACTGCCGCATCAAGTCTGGCGCGCAGATTCTAAAAAACACAGTCATTGGCGATGGCTGCATCGTTGAGCAAGACGCGCAAATTTCAGGCTCTGTGCTTTGGGAAGGAAGCTATTTTGGCCGCGAGACCTTTGTGGACAATGCGATTGTCTGCTCCCGCTGCACGATCAAGAGAGGAACGCAAATCCGTGAGCACGCCGTTATTGGCGATCGCACCCACATCGAAGTGGACTGCGTGATTCGTCCAAGAATCAAGGTATATCCTGATCGAACCGTAGAGCGCGGCGCGACGGTGACCATGTCCCTTGTTTCAGGAAGCAAGTGGCGCGGAGAGATGTTCCGCGACCTTGGAGTGGCTGGCCTCTCCAACATCGAAATCACTCCGGAATTTGCCATCCGCTTCGGCTTGGCGGTGGGCTCCACTTTTCCAGCACGGAGTCGGATCGTCACTGCACGCGACAGTTCGCGCAGTTCGCGAATGACCAAACGCGCGCTCATTGCTTCGCTCCTCAGCACGGGGTGCACGGTGATCGACATGCGAAGCGCACCCATGCCGATCGCTCGGCATCATGTCCGTGCGACAGGCTCCGTGGGCGGACTGACCGTTCGCAAGCAGCCGGGCAACGCCCGCCTGACCTTGATGGAAGTGCTCGATTCAGTTGGGGGCTACATAGGGCAGGCTCAGCAAAGAAAGATTGAATCCACATTTTTCCGCGAGGAGTTCAAGAGGACTGACCCCGATGAGCTTGGGGTGATCGAAGTCGCAACCCGTGCGGTCGATATGTACACCCAGGATTTCTTCAGCCTGCTGCCCGAAGGGATCACGGGGCGTCGCCCCCGCATTGTGATCGACTACGGATTCAGTTCGATCAGTCCAATTTTTCCATCTCTTCTTGCACGGTTGGGGGTCGATGCAATCACGCTGAATGGCGTCAACGATGCCAAAGCCGCTCCGCGGACTCCCGAAGAGACCGCCGCTCATCTCCGCAATCTCTCGCATATTGTGGCCTCCCTGAAATACGACTTTGGTGTGCTTGTCACCGATGAGGGGGAACGGCTGCAGGTGGTCGACGACTTGGGAATACCCATTGAAGGAGCATCGCTCTATGCGGTGATGTGCCTGATGTTCGCACGCACCCATCCGGGTGCAAAGATCGGCATGAGTGTGTCCGGGTCAGAAAGATTGGAGCAATTTCTGTCGGCGCAGGGAGCCAAGGTCTCGCGGGTGAAGGCGCATCCGCGCGACATGATGGCTGCCGCCCAGAATCTGCAGCTCGCTTTTGCGGGAGACGAAGCGGGCGGCTTCATTTTTCCTGAACTGACACCCGGCTACGATGCGATGTTCGGAATCGCCCGCCTGCTCGACCTTCAGGTGCGGTTGAACGGCACACTCTCCGACCTTGTGCATGAACTGCCCGAAATGCACACCTCCCGGGAAAGCGTCCCCTGCTCCTGGGAAGCGAAAGGCCTTGTCATGCGCCGCATGGCGGAACTGAGCCGGGACGGGCGAGCCGATTTGATGGATGGAATCAAAATCTACGAAACCCATGGATGGGTGCTGGTTTTGCCTGACAGCTTTGAGCCAACATTCCACATCCATGTCGAAGCCGACAGCGACGAAGACGCGCGGCATCTGATCGAAGCTTATCGCCGACGCATTGAGGAGTGGAGCGCCGAAGCATGAGGTTGATCGCGATCCTTTTGGCGGCGATTGCCGGGAGCCTGGCTCATGCGAGCAGTGGAGCCGCGTACCTCATCGAAGCCGGCAAAGCCAAAGCAAGCGCCGCCAAGCGAGTCACAAAACGGCCCGGAAATACCTTGGGAACCGTGCCGATCATCATGTACCACCGCTTCGGCGAGAAGGAGGAGAACATGATTCGGTCGCGCAAGAACTTCAAGAACGATCTTGCGCGGCTCTACAAGCTGGGCTTTCGCCCGGTGACTCTGGAAGAATTCGCCTCTGATCGAATGAATCTTCCTCCGGGTGCATCTCCTGTGGTCATGACGTTCGACGACAGTCATCCAGACCAATTTCGCTATCTTGCGGATGGGAGCATCGATCCGAACTGTGCGGTGGGTATGTGGCAGAGCTTCGCCAAGAAGCACCCTGACTTTCCCATCAAGGCCACGTTTTTCATTCTTCCCAACGGCCCTTTTGGCCAGAAGGGCAAGGCGCAGAAAAAGATTGACACGCTTCTCTCTTGGGGATGTGAAATCGGATCGCACGCCTGGTCGCACAAGCCTCTCACGCGGTTGGAGGATCACGAGGTGAAGAATGAGCTGGCCGCATCCATCGAGTACTGCCGAAAATTTGGAGTGGAGCCGCGTTCTTTCGCGCCGCCCTATGGCATCTATCCCAAGAATCTCTCTCTGGTCAAAGAGTTTGAGTTCAAGGGCCATCAGTATAAGTTCAACTACGCAGTCTTGGCGGGATCAGAGCCGAACATTCCCCCAGACCACTCGGGTTTCAACCGTTTCCGCATGTTTCGGATCCAGGCTTATGAGGGCTTTTCGGGGATCACGTTTTGGCTGAACCGGTACGAGCATGGTAAAAAAGCGGCTTATGTGGAGCCCTGAAGCCGCATGAGCGAAACTGTCACCTTCCAGGATGTCAAGTCCAACCCCAAGGTTCGGGCTTTGATCGACGGCGCGAACAACGTCATGAAAGCGATGGGGTTCACCGAGCATGGCCACAGGCACGTCGGCATTGTCTCCAACATCACCCGGTCGATCATGGAGCACCTTGAGATGCCGCCGCGCGAGATCGAACTGGGCCGCATTGCAGGCTATCTTCACGACATCGGCAATGTCATCAACCGCATCGATCACCCGGTCACAGGCGCGAATCTGGCCTTTGTGATCTTGAATGAGATGGGAATGTCGCCGGAAGAGATCGCGCCCGTCTTGGGCGGGATCGGCAATCATGAAGAGCTCCTGGGTG
>JAEYWW010000384.1 GCA_023428805.1 Armatimonadota bacterium
CCCTTGGCCTTTGCATCATTTTCAAGGGCGTCCAACGGGACTCGCGCGGTCAGATTGCCCGTGAATCCCTCCCAGCGCATGAATCCTTCCGCCTGAGCCAGACGATTTGAGAAAGTGACTCTTTCCAGATTCAGTTCCAACGGCTGCTGGATCGGATTATTGTACTGATCCACCAGGTTTTTGGAAGATGGGAGTGCAAGCTGTGTGCCGTCAGGCTGCACTATTCCCGTCAGCGAGGCCTGAATGGACGCGAGAATATCGGGGTTGTTGAGAGTGCCTTTTGCCTCGGCATAAATCGAGCTGCGGCCGAGCAGATTTGGAGTGTCCGGCACAAGGGTGCTGATCCAGGAAAGATCGACATTCGCGCCGTCCAGCTTGAGGTCAATTGGGCCGCTTTCCTGAACGGTGCCAGATGCGCGCAAGGCGAATTCCTCCGCATCCCAGGTCGCCTGGTTGATCGTCCACTCCCCCGCCCTCCGTTCGGCATCCAGGACGACTTCTCCTGCGTCGCGCCCTTTGATCTTCAGGTTCTCAGTGTGAAGGCCTTTGATTGCGGCATCCGGATCGTTCACGTAGCCCAGGGCTTCGACCGATCCGGTGATGCTTCCCTCGGTCTCTTCAATCGCCTCGCGCATCCAGTCGGGAATGGTGGCGAAGGAGTTTTGGAATATTTCCGTCAATGTTTCTATCGAAAAGTTATAAACATCCGCTTCCGCTTTGATCGCCCCGCTTTCAAAGTCGTACTGCATATGGTTGAGCCGCAGGTAGCGTTCGATGTCTCCAATCTCCATCGTCCCGACAGCAAGGCTGTCTGCGACGTTGATGGTGAAACCGCCCGAACCGATGGGGGTGCCGTTGAGGGCGGCGTTCTGGATCGTTCCTTCTGCGTTCACTTCCGGCCCCTTTTCGGGAGACCATGAGGCCGTTCCCTGCGCTTCGGCCAAGCCGCGAATATCGAAGGAATCGTCACCGGTTGGCAGACGCCCAAGGGGGATGCGCTGGGCATTGAAGGTTGCCGACGCCTGCAGGGTGTCAAGGGCGATCTGGCCTTCCCCCGTGATCAGGCCGGGGCCGGCCACAACCTCGAGATTCTCGGCCAAGACTTGATTGGATTGGAAAGTCAAATCCGTCTGGGCAGAATCAAAGCGATATCCTCCCGCCACCAAATCTCGAGCAGATGCTTCTGCGGTCACGAGCGGATTGGCCAAAGTGCCGGCGACAACCCCGTTCTCTAGAGCCGCCCAACCGATCAATGCGCCCTCTGTGAAGGCCCCCAGTTGGATGTCTTCACCATTGAAGGTGCCTGCCAGCAGATCATCCTGAGTCGAATAAGTGCCCTGCCCTCGAACCCAGCCCGCGCCGACGCGGGCGAAGAGGTCGCTGACAGAGAAGACTCCCTCCTGGTAGCCAAAGTCCGTCTTGATCTGCGGTGACTTCTGTCCGGCGTAGGCTACGCCATAAGCCTCCGCCATGCCTTTCAAGACAGGATTGTTGATTGTTCCGGCGACGGTGCCCTGCGCATAACCCAATCCATCCAAATCTGGAATGAAAGCTCCAAGATTAAGGCCAGAACCCTGAAAAATCAAATCAAGCCCGTTGTCTTTGAAGCCGAGCTTCCCGGACGCGGTGAGCATTCCGTTCGGGCTGTCGACGATCGCCCGATGGATGATGGCTCCGTCTTGATCAATCTGGGCGCGTGCTTCGAAGGATCGGACAAAAAGGTCGCCCTCTCCGCCAGTTGAGAGTCCTCCAGAGCCTCGGGCGAAAACAGAAGCCTGAGGTCTGGCACCGGTTCCTCCGAGCACCGCCTGAGCGAAGCCCACGCCGCGCACACCGGAGAATCCGAACTGTTTGGCGATGGGTTCCAAGCGCCCTCGGCTGGTCTGAATGAAGCCGCCAAGCTTGTCGTCCTTCAGACCGTAGGTCCCCCCCCCAGTGAGGTCAAACCCATTCCAGCGCGCGGTCTTGATCGTCGCTCCCACAAGCTCGGGCGAGGCTGAAAAATCGGCGGAAAGCTGCGTGACGATCTCCTTCTGCCAACTGGCTTGGTCCGCCCGAAAATCCCCCCTGACCCATGCCTTGTCCGCCACCAGGCGGACTGTGCCATCGAATCGTCCGTTGGAAAAATCCGCCTCGTTCGGAAAGCCCCGGGTCAGTTCCTTCCAGAGAGCGGCGCGGTTCTTGACGGCCACTTGGGTTCGACAATCGATCCGCATCTGATTGCCAAATACTGCGACGCCATCGAATGCACCGCTGACACCAGGCCGTCTTGCGCTGGCCACCACATTCAAAAACCCATCTGTGCCGTCCGCTTTGATCTCAGCATCCAGTGCAGGAAAAACACCCCGAACCGCCAACTGTCTCGCAACAGCTTGAAATGAGCCGTCAATTTGAACAATATCGCCCTTCGTATAAACCCGAGCCTTTCCATCGGCGATCAGAGATCGGACAGTTGTCTTTGCGAGCTGATCAGATTGATCCTTCGGCATCCAGGGCATCAGGACCGGAAGGATCGGGGCGATCTCAGCATCCTGGAAGGAAGCTGAGATCCAGACTCCACCAGCGGGATCATTCTGAATTTCAAAGGGCACCGACTTGAGATCATCGTCGGTCGCGATGAATTTGACATTGAGGTCGCCGCTGGCGGAGATGCCTTCCAACCCGGACAAAACGAGTTCCCGCTCGATGGGCCGCGCTCCCGCGCGATCAAGGTAGCTGACATCTATCTGTCTGACCGAAAACGAAACGGCTGGCCCTTCTCCGGCCTCACCCGGTTTGGGCAGGGCGCGTTGAATTGAGAGTGATCCATCCTCCAGCCGCTCGACCGCGACAGTTCCATGACCGACCGCGATATCGAATCCAGAGTTCTTTTGGGTGGCCGTCAGACGGTCGGCTTTGGCCGCGACTCCGCCGAGTGGATCAATGATCTCAAGTCCAAAGACATCTGCCCGGAGGGGAAAGAGGTCGATCCGGTAGCTCGCCGCTTTGGCGGTGGTGATCCCCGCCTCGGTCTCATAGAAATACTCCACGCCGACACCGGGAGCGAGAAGCGCGTCCAGCAGCGACCACAAGTAGAAAAAGCCCATTCCGGTGACAATCAGAACGGGCGCGAAAGCCACCACCAATCTGGAGAACGCCAGACCGGTCCAGCCGAGGACGCGGGCGATGATTCGCATTGCGCGAATGAATGATCAGCTTATGACTTGACGTTCAATTGAGTCAAGGGTCTCTCGCCGATCTTTTCCAATCTTTCCGACATCACCTTTTCGCTGAACGCGATGGCGTTGTAGGAACTGCGGATGAACGGGCCGCTGGCGACGAAGGCGAATCCCATCTCCTCTCCGATCTTTACATACTCCTCGACGACCGTCGGGTGGATGTATGCCACCACGGGCAGGTGCTTCATGGTCGGGCGGAGGTATTGGCCGATGGTGACGGCGTCCACGCCGATGTTGCGGAGGTCCTGGAGAGT
Organism: Armatimonadota bacterium; assembly: GCA_023428805.1. Classification (GTDB taxonomy): domain Bacteria; phylum Armatimonadota; class Fimbriimonadia; order Fimbriimonadales; family Fimbriimonadaceae; genus JAEYWW01. The sequence goes on from JAEYWW010000384.1 coordinate 3,473, forward strand.
GTGGATCACCTCGTCCCTGGTCTCGCCGAGGCCAAGCATGATGCCGGATTTGGTGTAGATCGATGGGTCGATCTCCTTGACCATTTCGAGAACGCGCATCGTGCGGGCGTATTTGGCCTGAGGGCGGACGATGGTGTGCAGCCGCTCGATGGTCTCAATGTTGTGGTTGTAGATTTCCGGCTTGGCTTCGCAGACCGTTCGGATCAGGTCCTCTCGGCCCCTGAAGTCGGGAGTGAGAATCTCGACAATCACATCCGGCAGGCGATGGTGGATGGCCTTGATGGTCTTGGCGAACTGCTCCGCGCCCTGGTCGGCCAAGTCATCACGGGCGACGCTGGTCACCACGACGTGCTTGAGGCCAAGCTCTTCGGTCGCAATCGCGACATTGAGCGGTTCAAAAAGATCGAGTTCCAGCCCCTTGCCCACCTTGATCGCACAGAAGCCGCAGCTTCGGGTGCAGGTGTCGCCGAGGATCATGAAGGTGGCGGTCTTTTTGGACCAGCATTCGGGCAGGTTGGGACAGCGCGCGGATTCACAGACCGTGTGCAGGTTCTTTCCCCGCATCATCGCCTGCACGTCTTTGATCGTGTCGGGGCGGGGGAGGCGAATGGTCAGCCAGTCCGGCAGACGCTGGGCCATGGGTTCAGGATACCGCTGCGGATGGGGGAGTCCTTGCGTCCTGCGTTGAACCCATGCAGAATCTGATGCAGGTATGAGCAAGCTTCCGTTGGTGGTTCTGGCGTTGAGTCTCGTGATTGTTGCGGCGGCTGTCGGCCTCTACCTGGCCAAGTCTCCCGGCACCATCGACAGCAATGTCGTCAATATGCAGGATCAACCCCGCCATCCTGTGTCGGACGAGCAGCACGAAGATGCCTCGCATCGCCGGGGCAATCAGGCTCCCCTTTTCGACCTGCCCGACTCCACCGGCAAGAAATGGTCGCTTTCCGCAATCTTGAAGGAGACTCCGGCGGTCGTGGTGATGACCAAAGATGGCTGCCCCTGCAGCATCGAATCCCAGCCGCACTTCAACGCGATCAGTGACGCTCTGGAAGGCAAAGTCCAGTTTGTGGGCATTTTGGATTCTGATTTGCCGACGGCGACACTCTACAAATCAGGCTTCAAAGTTCCCTACCCAATCCTCAGCGAGACGACTGGACAGACATTTGCAGATTACAAGGCGAAGCAATCAGTCTATGTATATTTGATCCGAAAAGATGGATCAATCGCGAAAGTGTGGCCCGGATACAACGCCGCAATGCTCGCTGATCTCTATCAATTGGCGGCCGCAGAAGCCCAGACCAGCGGACCTGCTCTCGCCTTTACGGATGCCCCCGCCGAAATGACGAGCGGCTGCTACTTCGAGTCACCTTCAAAGAACTTGCGCGAAGGCGAGAAGGCTACTCAGTAGAATCTTTCCTTGCTTCGGCGTGACGGTCCCCTCTGGCTGGCGGTCTTCCTGGACCTGTGCGGTTTCGCCATGGTTTTGGTGGACATCCAGTTTCGGGCGCAGTCATTCGGGGCAGTTGGCTGGCAGATTGGGCTTATTCAAGCCAGCACCTTCATCGTCCAAGTGCTTCTGAGCCCGATGTGGGGCAGGTTGAGCGACCGAGTTGGTCGCAAGTCGGTATTTGTTGCCTGCACCTGCCTTTCGTCGCTCAGCTTCCTCTGCTACGCCTTTGCGCCCAGCCTTTGGATTCTGCTTCTATCCCGGGTAATCGGCGGGTTCGGCGCAGCGAACGTTGCGATCGCCCAAGCCGCGACGGCAGACGCCTATTCGGGAGCCGAGAGAACGATGGCTTTGGGAAGGCTGAGCGCCGCCCTCACAACTGGATTGATTGTCGGCCCAGTGCTGGGAGGTTTTCTGGCTGAAGCGTTCAATTCGCAGCTTATCGGCCTGGTTGGAGCTGGACTCTCGCTGGTTGGAGCGAGTCTGGTGCTGATTTTCTCAAGAATGGCTCCCGGCAGCTTCGAGCCGGAAAAGAGCAGCTTTTCGTTCTTTCCTTTGGCGCGCAAGCATCCCGAGCTGAGCCCTCTTCTCGTGGCAGGAGGCGTTGCCTGGTTCTCCCTCGCGATGCTGGAAGGCACGTTCGGACGCCTGATTCAGCGAACATTGGGACTGGGCCAGTCTGAATTTGGACTGATCTTCGGGTTTGAGTCCATCATCGGAGTCCTTGTTCAGGCAGTGCTGCTCGGGTTCATTTTGAAGTTCGTCCGCGAGCGGAAAGCTCTGGTCATCGCCCTTGTGCTGCAAGGGGCCGGACTGGCGGCGTCTCCCTTCGCTCCCGAATTTGCCTGGCTCTTCGTCGCCAGCGGCGTTTATGCCATCGGGAACAGCCTCGCGAATCCGATGATCAGCAGCCTTTGCAGCCGCCAAGTTCCGGAATCAAGTCAGGGCGAGCTCTTTGGCGTCATCCAATCAGCGCGGTCGGTGGGGTTCATCTTCGGGCCAATTTTGGGAGGCGCGGTTTTTGATTGGCAGCCTTATGCTCCCTACATCATCGCGGGCGTGGTCAGCGTCGTCGCGGCAGGTCTTGTGCTAGGCTCAAAGCAGGGAGTAGGGGTCAACGTCGATCGAGAGTCGAATGCTCCGGTCGTCGATTCCTGAAACCGCGTCCAGAATCGGCTTCAAATCTGCCCCCGGAGAGACCTTGATGAGGATGTGGGGCCTCCAATTGCCCTGGATTTTCTCAAGGGGACAGTCTGCGGGACCGAGGACCTCGGCGGCGGGCAGTGCGCGGCGGAGGCGGCCAGCCGCAACAGATGCCGCACCCACAACCGCCTCGCGAACGCTCCCGACCACAAGAATATTGACGAGGCGATGAAACGGGGGATAGTGGGCTTCCCGCCGTTCTTCGATCAGCGTGCGATAGACGCCTTCATAGTCATGCGACTGCGCCTTCAGCACGGCGACATGATCCGCGCTCATGGTCTGGATATACACCCGCCCCGGATGCTGGCCTCGCCCCGCGCGACCGGCTACTTGAGAAAGGAGCTGGAATGTTCTCTCGCTGGCGCGAAAATCAGGAATGTTGAGTGAGATATCAGCCGCTACGACTCCAACAACCGTGACATTCGGAAAGTCAAGACCCTTGGCCACCATCTGCGTTCCGACAAGAATGTCGATCTCACGGGATCGGAATTGGGCAAGTATTTCCTCAAGACTTCCCTTTTTTCGTGCAATATCTCGATCCAGCCGTGCGGCCTTGGCTTCTGGAAAGAGGCGCGCGACTTCCTCTTCGACCTTCTCAACACCCACCCCAAACGAGGCGATTTTTTCTCCACCGCATTGCGGGCAGGTCAGCGGGATGCGCTCTGCCTTGTCGCACTGATGGCACCGCAGCAGATTGTCTCGACGATGGAGCGACAAGGACACGGAGCATTGATCGCATTGCGGACGATGGCCGCATTCTCGGCAGACGAGAAAGGGGGCGTATGCTCGGCGATTGAGGAACAGGATCACCTGTTGGCGATTTGCAATCGCATCACGGATCGCCTGCTCCAGGTTGGGCGACAAAATGGAAGGTCTCTTCTCGCGGAAGCCTTCCTTGAGGTCTTCGATATGGACCTCGGGAAGCTGCGCGCTGGCTGCGCGCTGCGGGAGATCAAGCCTGCGGATTCGGCCCAACTCAGCTTCGTAAAAAGTTTCGATGGAAGGGGTCGCTGATCCCAAGACAAGGGGACAGGCAAACTCCTTGGAAAGCGCCAATGCGGCCTGCTTGGCGTGATAGCGCGGAGCATTTTCCTGCTTGTAGCTTGACTCGTGCTCTTCGTCCATGATGATGAGGCCAAGATTGGTGAACGGGGCGAAGAGGGCGGATCGTGGACCAAGAACAACCGGGGCCTCACCCGTCCGCACACGCATCCAGCTTTCCAGCCGCTCGGCAGGAGTCATATTGCTGTGAAGAACGGCCACGCTGCGTCCGAATCTAGCCCTGAGCTGGGCGATGACTTGGGCGGTCAGCGCGATTTCCGGGACGAGGTAAAGGACCTGCCTCCCCCAAGCCAAGGCCTCGGCGGCAGAACGCAGAAACACTTCCGTCTTGCCCGATCCTGTGACTCCGTAGAGCAGAAACGTCTGTGTCCGACTGGACCGGATTGATTCTGAGATCTCCTCGATCGCCGCCTGCTGAAAATCGTTGGGCGTCGGCGGAACTGCGGGAACGTGAGGAGCTTCGTCGGAAGATTCGAGCAGTCCAGATTGAAGTAGAGCCTTGATCGTCTGGTCCGTGACGCCCCCCAACGCCTTCAGTTCCTGAACGCTGAAACTGGCCGATTCGGAGCCCTGCAGCCGCATCAAAGTCACCGCCTGCGCCGGCTTGCGCCTTCCCTCGCGGGCCAGGAACTGCTCCACTCGCTGACCATCGCGGGTGAGGCGCAGCATTCCACTCAGGCGATGCCGCTCGGTCGTCGGGACCAAAAAGACATTGGGCTCGACGAGCCCTTTCCGCTTCAGGAGCATCAGCGACTTGCGCGCACCGGAGGCAAGCGGTTTCTGCCTGCTTTCGAGCAGCCCGTCCTGCTCACGCATGACGCGCAGCAACTCCTCCTGCGCGGCGCTGATTGGTTCATCAGGCGAGGGTTCCCGGACGATGGACCATTGCGTGGCGAGGCGATCCTTGGCTCCAGGAGGCATCGCCAAGCCCAAGGTCAAGCTTGGCGGGACCAGGCAGTGCTCGGCGACGGTTTCCACCAAACGCACCGTCTGCTCCGGAAGATCCAACCCTTTGACATTCTCACCGACCGGCTTGAGCCGATCGAGCGGGAACCCCAGATCTGCTTCCGTCGCCTCGCGCACGCGCAGGACGCATCCCAGCGCGCGGCGGGGACCAAGCGGCACGAACCGAATTTGCCCCACGCGCACTGATTCATCTGCGAGGTAGGAATAGACAGCTTCCGAACCCGCCGTGCGGGCATCCATGCCGATGTCTGCGACCAGCACTTTGGGGGTGCGCGTGCTATTCAAGAAGTCACTTGAGGAGCGCTGCTTTATAACCTTCCACTCCTCCAACAACTGGGATTTGGATGGATGTCGCACTCAGATCGACCGTCAGCTTCGTGCCCGCCTTCGGCCAAATTGTGAAATCGCGGTCGCTGGAGAGGATCATAAGAGCGATTTTCTTGCCAGCGGGGATGATCTGATCGTCGGGCTGAAGGTCAAAGGTGAGAGTCACAAATTCGTTCGGCTTCAATGGTGTTCCCTTGTCCATCGAGTGAAAATCTCCGCCCTTTGTCAGAGACTTTGCATTCTGCGGATCGGCCCAGCCGCGCGTAATGAGATTTTCTGTTCCAATTTGTCCGCCCGTCCAAGGAAGCTGCACCAAGTACACCGAAAGGTTGGCGGCAGCCGCGCTGGAAGCGAGGCGAATCTTGACCCGTGGTGTGCCGGAAATATGGACAGGCGATGTCAGTTCGGACGTCGAATAGATCAATCGGTTGGGCGAGTCAGGAGTTGAAGCAAGGGCGGCGGCATTGAATGCAACGTCATCCGTCAATTCTTCGTGTCCCTGCCGGGCAACTGCCTCCAAACTCAATCCGCCCGACATTCGTCCGCCAGCCGTCAGATGAAGCGTCAGGGGTTTCGCATCAGGATTAGGATAGTCGGAATACGGGGTCGGGTCCATGCGCCCCCGGGGAGTCTCGGCTGTCCTTTCGCGGACGATGAACGCCTTCGGCCCCTTCTCCACTCCGTTCTCAATGCCGTAAAGGAACCGGGTGAACCACTTGTTCATCAGTTCAAATGGCGGATCGCCTCCATGTCCGCCTTGGTGGAAATACTGCACAAGAGGCACTTTGCCCTTGAGCGCTTCGCTGATCCTCACGCTGTGTTCGGGCACCACATTCCAGTCGTTGAAGGCATGAGCCATCAGCACGGCGCACTTGATGCCACCAACATGTTTGAGCAGGTCGCGGTCGGCCCAAAACTGGTTGTAGTCGCCTGTGACCCGGTCGCGCCACTTGGCGAATTCGCCGTCGCGGTAGAGGCGGTTCGCGGTTTCGCGTCCGGCAGGATCGCCGCTGTTGATGAAGTCGTAGAGCGAATCAATGTCCTCGCCCAGCCACCCTCCCGGACTGCGGACAAGGCCGTTGGAGCGATAGTAGTGATAGTAGGATGTGTTGGGGGCGACCGGGATGATGGCTTCGAGTCCCTTGACACCCGTCGTCGCGGCGGCGACGGGGATCGTGCCGTTGTAGGAGGTGCCGGTCATGCCGACCTTGCCCGTGCACCAGGTCGCCGTGATTTCGGTGGTTCCGTCGATTGTGGTGTAGCCCTTGGCTCGCCCGTTCAGCCAGTCGATCACCGCCTTTGGCGCAAGCCTTTCGGCATCGCCGCCGACCGTCGGACTGCCTTGCGAGAGGCCAGTGCCCGGAGCTTCGGAATGAACCACCGCGAAGCCGCGCGGAACCCAAGCCTGGACGAGCGAGTTGGAGATGCGGGTTCGGTTGGGGTCGAACTTGATGTCGGGGTGCGAGGTCCGGGCTGGAGGCTCGGCTCCGACTTCGTGCTGGACGTTCCAGAGGATGGAATCTCCTCCTCC
>JAEYWW010000390.1 GCA_023428805.1 Armatimonadota bacterium
GTTTCTGGGAGAATCTCGACACCGGACGAGCGGTTGTTTGGGCCGAGCGGACACCATTCGTCAGCGGGCAGATTGTGCTTGTCGACGAACCCAACCACGCAGGAATGCCTGAAAAACGCCTTGCAACCCTCAGCGCCGCACAGGTCGAGTCCAGAAGTCTGAATCCCATCGGCTGGACCCGCAACGAGGAGGCAGTCCTGGTCGTTCAAATCAGCGAGACTCACCGCGTGCGCTTTCGACTGCCTCTCTGGGAGGGAGAGTTCAAAACCAAGCAAGTCACGACCGCTCAGTAATCCTATCGGGCAGGCAAACAAGGCCCAGGATTTAGCAGTCTCGTCGGTATACTGCCAATCATACGCCCTCTCCGGGCGGTTCAACTAGGTTGCAAATTCCATGAAGATTCAGCCCCTGCATGATCGCCTCGTGGTCGAGGCGGCCGCGAAGGAAGAAAAGACCGCGAGCGGCATCATTCTCCCCGACAGCGCCCAGGAAAAGCCGCTCCGCGGCACCGTTCTCGCCGCCGGCCCGGGCAAGATGCTCGACAGCGGCAATCGCGCTCCGCTTGATGTGAAGGAGGGCGACGTCGTCCTCTACGGCAAATACTCCGGCACCGAAGTCAATGTCGGCGGCAAGGACTACATCATCCTTCGCGCCGAAGACGTGCTCGGTGTCCTCGAAGAAGGCGCCAAAGAAGCCAAGAAGGGAGGCAAGAAGTAATGGCCGCCAAGGACCTCAAGTTCGGCGCAGATGCCCGCAAGAAGATTGAAGCTGGCGTGGACACGCTGGCGAACGCCGTCAAGGTGACTCTCGGCCCCCGCGGACGCTACGTCGTCCTCGAGAAGAAATTCGGCAGCCCAACCGTCATCAATGACGGCGTGACCATCGCCAAGGAGATCGAGGTCGAGGACCGCTTCGAGAACATGGGCGCGCAGCTCATCCGCGAAGTCAGCAGCAAGACCAACGACCTCGCCGGTGACGGCACCACCACCTCGGTCGTGCTCGCCCAGGCGATCTTCAAGGAGGGCGCCCGCAACGTCGCCGCCGGAAGCAACGCCACCCAGATCAAGAAGGGCATCGACAAGGCCGTGGACGCCATCGTCGAGAACCTTGAGAAGATGTCAAAGCCCGTCAAGGGCCGCAAGGAAATGGCGGAAGTCGCCACGATCTCCGCGAAGGACAACACCATCGGCGATCTGGTCGCGGAAGTGATCGAGAAGGTTGGCAAGGACGGTGTCGTGACCGTCGAAGAGTCGAAGACCTCGATGGACACCACCTTCGAGATCGTCGAAGGCCTCCAGTTCGACAAGGGCTACATGAGCCCCTACTTCATCACCAACCCCGAGCGCATGGAAGCGGTGTTCGAGGACCCGATGATCCTCTTCTATGAGAAGAAGATCGGAAACGTCCAAGACCTCGTTCCAGTTCTGGAGAAGGTGGTCAAGAGCGGCAAGGCTCTGATCATCGTGGCAGAAGATGTCGAAAATGAAGCCCTTGCCACGCTGGTTCTGAACCGCCTCCGCGCCGGACTTCCGGTGGCTTCGGTCAAGGCTCCGGGCTTCGGCGACCGCCGCAAGGCGATGATGGAGGACATGGCCATCGTGACCGGAGGCCAGTTCATCACCGAAGACCTCGGCCTGACTCTTGAGAACGTCGGACTCGACATGCTGGGCAGCGCGTCGAAGGTCGTCATCACCAAGGACACCACCACGATGATCGGCGGCAAGGGCAAGAAGGACGCGATTGATGGACGCCTGACCCAGATCAAGCGCCAGATCGAGACCACCGACAGCAGCTACGACAAGGAGAAGCTCCAGGAACGTCAGGCCAAGCTTTCGGGCGGCGTCGCCGTTCTGAAGGTCGGCGCAGCGACCGAAACTGCGATGAAGGAGCGCAAGGCCCGCATCGAAGACGCACTCGCATCGACCCGAGCCTCGCTCGAAGAAGGCATCGTTCCCGGCGGCGGCACGGCTCTCATCCAAGCTTCAGCCGCGCTTGAGAAGGTCAAAGCTGAGGGAGACGAAGCGATCGGCGTCAAGATCATCGCCAAGGCCATCGAATCCCCGCTCCGCACCATCGCGGAGAACGCGGGCGTCGAAGGCAGCGTGGTCGTAGACAAAGTCAAGACCGGCAAGAAGGGCACCGGCTTCAACGCCGCCACCCTCGAATACGGCGACCTGATGGCTCAGGGTGTCGTTGACCCCGCCAAGGTCGTCCGCACCTGCCTGCAGAACGCAGGCTCCATCGCGGGCCTCCTCCTCACGACCGAAGCGGCTATCGCCGAAGTCCAGGAAGACGAACCCGAGCACGATCATCACCACCATTGATGGCGTGAGTGACTGATCACCTGCCTGCAGTCTCTTTTCTGACTGCAGGCAGGTTTTTGTTTGCCATACTTATTCTAGGATGCCCATCACGGTTCAACTGATCGCGAAGCCAACTATGTTGGGTCTTTTCCGGCGCAAAAACTATCGGAATCTCATGATCGAGTGGGCCACTAGGATCGCTGAACTTTCGTCTGTTCCGTGCGTTATCGACATCAATGATCATGGGGTTTTTGGAATATTGGGTGGAGGAGAATTCGAGATGACAACTCATTCGGGTTATATATGTTTGGAATCTGTTACATCTGCATTTGGGGCGGGATTTCATGCACATCTGATTGATGTCGCAATTCAGGCTGGTGATCAGCTTAAACTAAGATGGTCATCAATATCACAAGATTCGACGGGATATTGGAAATCTCGAGATTTTGAAACACTTGCAAGGTGTCATAGACAACATTTGCGTGAGTCGGCGGACAAAGTTCTCGAAACGTCTGGGCAGGTAAAGGTCAATATGGAACCTCGACTCGCCTTCGATTACGAAGGAGAAGTTTTGACACCTATGGGCCCACGAACCCGCGATCACTTCAGAGCGGTTTCACAGGGTATAAAAACAGGAGAAGACATCCTCCATTGGCCAAATCAAGGATTTAGCCTGGTCAATCAATATCGACTCGCACTGTTCAATCTTTGGAATGATGTGAGTTGGATGCCTGCGCAAGAAGCTGGACAATCAGAACTCTACAACTCGATTTCGCAGAACTTAAAAGCGGCCATGCTGGATTCTCGGTTTGATATTCCTTGGCATGAGTGGTGGGAGCTGATTCATCTTGGGGCGGAGATTGACAAAGAGACTTTCGTGCAGATCAACGAAAACAGAATGACCATGCCGCCTCCTCAAGTATTGATTGGCTATCGACGTAAGCATATCAAAGTGGGATGTGGTCTTTACGAGATGACTATTCCAGGTTCATTGAATGGTCACTACTTTAAAGAATGGGTTCTTTCCAACCAAGAACAGTTTCTCGGACTGTCAGAATGCACTGACCCAATTGAAAGATATCAAATGGCGATTCATGATCTTCCGGGAAGCTTCATCCAATTCGACAGTCCGAATTTCTCAACTCTGTTCAAATATATGCATTTGGAAGAAAGTGATGGATTTATAGTCCAAGGCATAGTCTATCATGAATCAAAAGGAGTATATCTGACTCTTTCTGGCCCTCATTGCAAAAAAGATGAGATGATAAGTTGGTTGAAAACACTGAGAAGACCTGTTGCAACTTGCCAAAGATAATTCAGCCATTAATTATTTCCGCTATAACCATCATGTTTCATATTCCGGCCGCGCGACAACCGCTTGACTGGTTCCTGACAAGGCCATCTTGACGTATTGTGACCAATATTCCATAAAGAAAACAACAGATAAGTGATGAGACGCGGTTTTCCCCCAGCAGCTAGATTGCATCCTGATAGCGAAGACGACAATGAAGAGCGATTTGACGAAGCCGCGAACTGGCTGGACTGAGCCTATATTGCTCTTTTGACACTCACTGCATTTCTTCCCATGACGTACTCAGCAGCCCTCTTCATCAGTTTTCCGAAAAGCTTGCCGCACACCATTTTTGCGCACCCAGTCTTCTGGTTCAGCATCGCTGTGTGATCTTTCTTTGGAGGAATTGAGGGAGTGCTGATGTTATTCAGGAAAAGTCATGTGAAAATCGCGCTCGCATCGCTGATCTCCTGGCCAATGTATCTTTACGGAATTCTCATGAACTTCCACCTCCTCCTGGAGTCATCTTAGGAGCAGACTGGTTAGAATAGAACCATGTCGCAAGAACAAGAATGGACGCCGCCGCAACCGACCGACGAGCATCTGTGGCTCCAGCGGTTTGTGGGCGAATGGGAGACGCAGAGCGGGGACTGCATGGCCGGGTCGGAATCGGTGCGATCCATCGGTGGATTCTGGATCGTCGCCGAAGCGGACGGAAAGATGCCGGACGGAGACGATGCGATGAGCATCACGACAATTGGGTTCAACTCCGATACGGGCCGCTTCGTCGGATCCTGGATCGGTTCGATGATGACTTGGCATTGGGTGTATGACGGTTGGCTGGAGGGAAACACCCTCGTGCTCGAATCGGAGGGCCCGGCCATGGATGGCAATGGCAGGGGGCTTTATCGAGACAATCACGACATCATCAACGAGAATGAACGTGTGCTTCGAGCCGAAATGCAGGGACCGGATGGAACTTGGACCGAATTCATGCGGACGACTTACCGCAGAAAGTAAATCGGTGAGGACTTGATGACACGCAATGAAGTCATGGCTCGCCTGGAGAGCCTGGGCGATGAGAAAATGAAGGCGATCTACGCCAAGAACGGCTCGTCAAGGAGCCATTTCGGCGTCAAAATGGGCGATCTCCGAACGGTCGCCAAAGAGATCAAGATCGACCCAGACCTTTCCCGCGAGCTTTGGCAGACCGAAAATATGGACGCAATGCTGCTCTCCATGCTCATCATCAAGCCGAAACAGCTCGATCTGGGCGATCTGGAGCGAATGGTGCTCGACGTCACGCATCCGCAGGTCGCCGATTGGTTCAGCTCCTATATCCTCAAGCCTCATCCGCAAAGCGAGGAACTGCGGCAAAAGTGGATGGATTCGGACCACGACTGGACGGCGCGGATGGGCTGGAACCTGACCAGCGACCGCATCATCAAGAAGTCCGATGTCGTGGATGCCGCATCTCTTCTCGACCGAATCGAAACGGAAATGGGCGATGCTCCAGAGCCGAAGAAATGGGCGATGAATTTCGCGCTCATCTACATCGGAATCCATCACCCCGAGCTGCGCGAGCGAGCCATCGCGGTGGGCGAGAAACTGGGCGCGTACCGCGACTATCCGACGCCGAAGGGCTGCACTTCCCCCTTCGCCCCGATCGCGATTCCGGCCATGGTCAAAAACGAGAGCTGAGGTACCTTGAACCTCATGGCGCAGAGGCTCAACTTCCGGGAGATCAACGAAAAGGCGGCAAATCAAATGTCCGCCGTGGGCAAGCACGTCGGCAACATCGATGTCAAGCTCAAAGCCCTGGTCGAACTGAGGGTCTCCCAACTGAATGGCTGCGCGTTCTGCGTTGACCTTCACTGTCAGGAACTGCGTGAAGCGGGCGAAACTCAGCAGCGCATCGACTGCCTGACCGTGTGGGAGGAGTGCGAGTTTTATGAGGAATATGAGCGCGTCGCGCTCTCTTGGGCGGAGGCATTGACGTTTCTCGAAGACTCCGCAGGACTTGACGATCTCTTTGACAGTCTGCAGGAGATTTTCAATGATGAAGAGATCGTGGACCTCACCGTCATCATTGCGATGATGAACGCCTGGAACCGCATGGGAATCGGATTCGGCAGACAGCCGGAGCAGCGGGCGTGAGCGCCACCCCTTCTCTGATCGAGCAGCTCGATCAGATCACCGAAGACCAATCGGAGCTGCTGGATGATTCCGGTTTTCCTGAGGGTGTGATCCTTCTTTCCTTGGGGGGAAACCGCTACGCGGCGGTCAACGCGACCACCAGCGGCCCCGACCCGATGACGGTGGGATTGATCGCGTGCTTCCGCACGGACGATGACTGCACCGCCTTTGAATACCGCTATGGCCTTGAAGGAGAGCACGTCAGCAAGACTTTCCCAGAAGCCCGCGAAATCGCCCTCTCCAAAGCCGATCAGAACATCTACGGCCTCGGACTGCAATCTCAAAACGGCACCGAGATCATCCACTGGGTTCGCTGAAACCCTCCTGCGACCTGCAACGAATATAAGCGAGTGAATTGGTCGGAACTGAATCGCAAACTGGATGAGCGGCTCGCGCCAGAAGACGCGTTGTTGCTGGTCCAAGAGTTCAATCTCGATCCCGACAAATTCTCGGCGATGCCAACCCTGCGCGAGATTGTGCAGGCAGGCGATCTTTCGCTTGGAGATGTGGCGCGGATTCTGCATGTTGAAGAAGATATCTCCAAGCCCGAGCCTGAACTTCCGATCACGGTCTTTTCAAATGAGCTGACTCGGGAGGAAGTGATTGATGGCGGAGTGACAGATCAGGAAGCCGAATGGCTGACTCGTAAATTCGGCCTCGCCGACACCCCGCCCGCTGGCACTCCAATCGGCCAGATTGTCGATGATTACGAACTTGACCCAGACATCGTGGCGAAATCTCTCACGCAGTTGAATGGCGCTGAAACCCAGGGGGTCCAAGAAAAGAAGCAGTCCCCCCTGGTTGACTTGGACAATCCCAAAAATGTGTCCCGGGTTTATGACGAGATGCTGCTTGAAAGATGGAGGCGATCACTTCCTTTCATTGTTGTTGCAATCTTCCTCACTCCGGTTATTTTTCTGGCTCTTGATTGTCAATCAAGGGCGCAGCAAGATAGACACATCGAGATGATCAATGAGTTCAGCCGTGCGCAAAGCCAAGTGAATGAAGGCAAGTCGATCGAGTCTCGCAAATAGCTCAACTAGCCGGAATCTGAAGGCCTTGCATGTATGAACATGCAAGGCCTTTCATCAGAGCCGCAAGCGGCTCACTCCATAGCTCTCGCCAGCAAGAGCACTCCTGCGGCTGTTCGTCAGTCGATGACTTCGACATCAAGCGCCGGAACCATGCCGATCTCGGCCCCGCGCTGAAGCAGGAGGCGAATCGCCTTGATGCCAGGCTCGCCCATATCTCGGGTGCGTTCGTTGACGTACATCCCGACAAATGTGTCGCTCGTCTCGCGGTCCATTCCGCGCGCGAACTGGAGGGCGTAGGTGACAGCCTCTTCTCGGTTGGAGAGCGATTTTTCGATGGACTCTCTCATGCAGCGACTGACATCCTTGCAGACTTCCTCGCCAAGGTCCTTGCGGACGACGTTGACACCCAGTGGAAGGGGGAGTC
>JAEYWW010000069.1 GCA_023428805.1 Armatimonadota bacterium
GCCTTGGCCCTGACAGTTCTCGGGCATTTGGGTGAAGTGCGCGGACTGGCGGATTCGGTCGAAGGGCCGGCCGCTCTCGCCATTGGAGCTGTTGTCGCCGGGGTCGCCGCTTGGCTGGGATCGCGCAGCGGAAAGAACCTTCCCCTCGGAGAGATGATCGGTGTTTTGATCCTGGCGGGTGCAGGATATTTGCTGGCCTGGCGCGTGATCAATCTTCCGTCCGCAGGCTGGGGCTATATCGCCGGGGCCTTGGTCGCCCTCGCGCTGCATTGGGCGATGGACAAGGAGGGGGACAACCGCACCCTCATCGGCATCGCCGGAATTCTTTGGCTCGGAGTGGCCACGTTTGCATTCAGCCGCTCGGCTGGCTACGGAATCGGCGCGGCGGCATTGGGAGCTGTTTCCGCGTTGGTGATTCTCGGGCGAGTCCGGCTTCTCCTTGCATGTTCGCCATTGCTCGCTCTCGCCGCATATCGTTCCTTCCACGCCGCCTACGGCGAGCAGACCAAGGCGTTCGACATCGGTCAGCATTACGGGATGATCGGCGTTTTGGCGGGAGCTGTCCTCGTGCTTGCGTTGGTCGATCTCGGAAAGATGGTCAAATTCCGTGATTGCTGGAAGCCGACGCAGGTGGGGGCGCTGGGGGCTGCCGCACTGGGCGCAGGATTGGCGGGCGGCAGCCTGCTGCTTGCGGCGAAGGGCGTCGTTGGACTCATTGTTGGACTCGGAGCCGCGCCGATCATAGCAGCGATGGGTGGGGCGCGACGCGGCGGTGCATTCGCCGTTTCGGCGTCGGGAATCGCATTTCTCGCCCTCTTTTTCAAGGCTGCCGTCGAGGCGTCGAGCCAGCCTCGGGAAGATCGATTGATGATGATTGGCGGGGCTTTCGCCGTCGCTTTAATTTTGGCCGTTGCGGCGTGGTGGTTCGCGCGTTCCATGGGTGGTGATCTGGATGAAAAGCCGGTTGTTTAAGCAGGGCGGAGCCCTCGCGATGCTGTTGCTGGGGGGCCTGTTTGTCGGCACGATGGCCTATGGTGTGACGGAGGAGACTCCTGTCGGCACCCTGGCGGGGCTGGCGGTGATGCAGGAGAACAACAAGCCGCTTCCGAACGCCGACGTGGTGTTCGAGCCGACTTTTGAACTTCCAGATCAAGTTCAGATTTCCAGATATACGCGGACTGACGAGCAGGGGCGTTTTGCCGTGCCCGGACTGCCTGCGGGAATCTATCAGGTGAGTGTTCACGGCAAAGTCCACACCGCTTGGGACACTTCCATCGAAGTGAAGGAAGGCGCCCAGTCAGACGCGAAAATCGAAACCGAACTCTCTGATCCCGGGCTAAGCCTCAACGTTTCGCGCCGCGTCTTCCTGCCCGAAGACGAAATCAGCATGACGATGAGCGGGGTGCTGACGGATGACGCGAAGGTCAAGCTCGAACTCTTCCAAGTGCAGGATGAATCCCTGCGCAAAGGGGCGGACCTCTACGATATTTCCCGCACGCTGGTCAACCAGCGCAATCAGAAGAATCCAATCAACAATCCCGCGCTGAAGTTGATGGGCACCCGCGAAGTCGCGGTCAAAAGCCGCGATCTCGAAGGCAGCTTCACGGAATCCCTGACGCAGGAACCGCTGCCGGAAGGCATCTACATGGCCCGGGTTTCCGACGGGAAGAACGACCGATTTGGCTGGTTTACGGTCAGCCGGATCGCGATGGTCACCAAATCGGCGGGAGGGGAAGGTCTCTCTTACGTGGTTGACCTCAAATCTGGGCGTCCGATCAAGGATGTCCCGGTCTCCTTCAACACTCCCACCTTCACGGAGTCGATGGGGAAGACAGACGCGAATGGCGTCGTCAAGTACAAGATTCCGGCATCAGGTTCGGACATCTCAGTTTCTGCTGTCCACGGCAAATCCCGCGCGATCACTTGGTTTTATAGCTACGGAGACAGTGGCGAGAACACCGAAATCTGGATGCAGACGGATCGCCCGGTTTACAAACCCGGCGATGAGGTCCAGTTCCGTGGGGTCATCCGAACGCTTGCGAAATCAGGCCTCAAGACTCCAACCAGCGGCGATGTTCAGATCGTTGTCTACGATCCTGATGAACTGGTCATCGGCCGCCAGACGCTCAAAGTCAGCCGATTCGGCACCTACAGTGGCAAGTTCACTTCCGACAAGATCGCGCCTCCTGGCGGATACCGAATCGAAGCCAGCTACAACGGTTCGCAGGGAAGCAAATCGATCCAGGTACTGGAGTATCGCAAGCCTGAATTCTCGATTACTGTGACTCCCGAAAACAAGGCGTATCGACGCGGTCAGGCGATCCGTTGGGTGGTCAAGGCCGAGTATTTCACGGGCGAACCCGTGGTTGGAGCCAAGGTCAATTCCGTGCTCTATCGGGGCGCGGACTGGTGGGGAAATCCCTTCGAGGATGAACAGCCCGAGGACTACGAATCTTTCGGATATTACGACGAATATCTCGGCGAATACGAGGGAACGACCAATGCCGCAGGCGAGGCGATCATCACGACGCCATCGGGACGCTTTGAAAGCGAGTACGCCGACTTCACCGATTACGAATACAGCCTTCAAGTCTCGATCGAAGACCAGAGCGGACGCGGGTTTGGCGGGCAAGGGCGCGCCAAAGTCACCCGGGGATCATTCGACCTGACCGCCGAATTTGATTCTTGGATTGCAGAACCCAATGCACCGCAGTCGGTGACCATCGAAGCGATGGACTATGAATCAGGCAAAGGACGCCCCGGTCAGGAGATTTCGCTGGAATTCGGACGTGAGCGATG
>JAEYWW010000076.1 GCA_023428805.1 Armatimonadota bacterium
TCCGGGCGGTTCGTGAGGAGATGCTGCAGGTGGGGAAGCGCCTCCGCGCCGCGCCCCGCCGCCACCAGCAGTTCCGAGAGATGCCGCCTCAGGTTGGGGTCATCGGGATTCTGTTCCAGAGCGGCCCGGATGGCCTGAATGACGCTGTCGCCCGGCATGATTCCTGAATCATGGCTCAATTTGAGGCTCAGCGGCGAGTCAATCCACCTCAACGCATCGAATTCCGCTGTGAGGAATACGGGGAAAAGAAAAAACCCGCAAAAATGTGTGAATCCCCGTATTTTTACTAGGTAACTGGCATCTTTAACAGGGAAAAACCCTTGTGTAAGGCCCGGACAAGCCCTGCGGGGACGCCGCCAAGGAAGCGCGGTGAAAAAGCCGGACCTCACGGAGGAAACAAAAAGTGTCTTTTCGCATCAACACTAACGTCAACGCCATGAGCGCCCTGCGCAACCTTGGCCTCACCAACGGCGCGCTCAGCCGCACCACCCAACGACTTTCGACCGGACTCCGGATCAACAATGCCGGCGACGATCCGTCCGGCCTCATCATGAGCGAGAGCCTTCGAGCCCAGGTTTCAGGCGCCGAGCAGGCGATCCGCAACAATCAGG
This sequence comes from Armatimonadota bacterium, assembly GCA_023428805.1. Taxonomy (GTDB): domain Bacteria; phylum Armatimonadota; class Fimbriimonadia; order Fimbriimonadales; family Fimbriimonadaceae; genus JAEYWW01. Next base: position 612 of record JAEYWW010000076.1, read on the forward strand.
ATGCTCTGAACTACGCGAAGACCGCCGAGGGTGCGCTGGATGAAATGTCCCGCCTTCTCCGCGATGCCCGCAGCCTCGCCGTGGCCAGCGCCAACACCGGCGTCCTCAGCCAGAGCCAGATTCAGGCGAATCAGACGCAGTTCGGCCTTCTGTTCGGCTCCATGAACCGCGTCGCCACCGAAACCGCCTTCGGCCAGAAGAAGCTGCTCGACGGCACCGCCGGCGTCAACGCCCTTGTGGTCAATTCGACTGCGGTCAAGAGCGTCTACTTTGCAGGCAAGATCGGCGATCAGTCGATCACGGAAGATGGAGCGCTTGACGTCCAGGTGACCACCGCCGCGACCAAGGCTTCCCACACTGGAACCCGCACCGTCGCCGCCGCCAGCCTCGCCGCCTACCAGTCCACCGCCGTCGGCTTCGCCGGACAGTTCTCCCTCAACGGCAGCACGATTCAGGTCGACGCCAACGAGACGTGGAGCGAAGTTGTTCAGAAGATCAACGCCGCCTCGGGTTCCACCGGCGTCGTCGCCGAAGCGGTCTATGCGGGCGGCAATGGCTCGATCCAGCTTCGCTCAGTCGAATACGGCAGCAACGCCAAGATCAACCTGGTTGACGCTGGCGGAGTGATCCAGAGCGCGGCGGGCACGGTCTCCCAAGCTGGCACCAACGCAGTCGCAACGGTCACTCTCGGATCCCTTGATCCGGTCACCTTCACGGCGGGTCAGAACAACAACGACGGCCTCACCCTGCAGGATCAGAACGGCAACAAGATCGTGCTGACTGAAGCGGGCAACGCGGTCGGCACGCTCACCGGAGCCGCCCAGGTCATCGCCGGAGGCGTCCAGTTCCAAGTCGGCGGCAATGCGGGCCAGGTCGAGAACCTCTCGCTCGGAGCCTTCACAACCAGCGCCTTGAATGTCGACAACCTCGACGTGACGACCGCGAACGGTGCGACGGCCTCCATCGAAGCCATCGACAAGGCTCTCGAAGAACTGAATCGCCGCCGCGGCGAGATCGGCAGCTTCATGAAGAACGTGCTCGAAGTGAACATCCGCTCACTGGGTGTCGCCAAGGAGAGCATGGCCGCCACCGAGTCCAGCATCCGCGACATCGATGTGGCCGAAGAGATGACCTACTACACCAAGATGCAGATTCTGCAGCAGAGCGGACTCGCGGTCTTGGCCCAAGCCAACTCGGCTCCCCAGGCAGTGCTCTCACTGCTGCAGGGCTAGTCGTGAGAAAATTCAAAAACACCAAGCGAAAAGACCCCCGGACTTCGGTCCGGGCTCTTTTCGTTTTGGCTTGTCAGTTCTCAGGCGGCATAGCGGCCGGCAAGTTCGATGATCCGGCTCCCGCGCTCGCCAAAAAGCTCGGCTTGAGTCTTTTCGATGGGCCGCTGCATCCAGGCCTCAATCTCTGAGGCTTCCCGGATGGCTTCGCCGCCCAATGCGATCAAAGCCCGCGCCCCGACTGACTCGTCATCCAGAACCAGCACGCGGCAGAGCCGTCTCCGAAGCGCATCCGCCGCACCATGCCAGGTGCCGCCTTCGCGGTGTCGTGGTTCAACGACGACTGCGCAGACCGATGAGGCATAGATCAGGGCGTTTCGCTCCATCGCCTGACCGCTCGTGAATCGAGCCCAAGGCTCGCAGACAGACAGTTGGCAGAAGTCGGTGTCGGATGCGCCCATCAGGCCATGCGGGAGGATTTCCACAACCCTCGCGGCCTCGCCCGCCTCAAGAGCCTCGGCGCGGGCGATTGAATCCACGCCTTCGGCTCCCCCGCTCACAACGGTCGCGCCCAGGCGCATGATCTCACGCGCGCATGCTCCCGCAAAGTCTGCGCCTGCCTGCGACACCTGCCTCGACCCGACGATGGCTGTTGGAACCGCGCCCGGCATCTCGCCGCGCCGCCAGACCACGCAAGGAGCGGCTGATCCAAAACGGTCCAGCCAAGCCAGAGGGTAGTTTTCGTCGGCGACCGTCAGAACTCGTCCTGCCATGACCTGCTCGAGCGCCCATCCCAAAACCCCTGGATCATCCAGGCAGGACGCCTCCTCCCAGAGACCTGCCTCCGAAAGGACAGCGCTGAGATCGCCTAAACCGATGGCAGCATGAGTGGATATCGCCTCGTAGACACGCGGCCAGCGGCGGCGTTGCGAGGGGCCAGCCCCCGGTCTGCCCCGCAGATAGAGTCCCGCCAAGGCAGCAGATATGGCCAGTCGTATTCCACGCCCCATAGGGCCGATTATAACCCATTCCCCAGGTAACCTGCCTGTTTCAACGGACCCTCCCATGCTGAAGCACACGTCCATCACCAAGGATCGCATCCGTCAGTTCATCCAGACCGAACTGCACCAGCACATGATTTCCGCCCAGGTTCCTTTGGAGTGTGAATTCATCTTGGGAGCCTTTCCCGATGAGGTCGCCGCGCGAAAAACGGACGGATGGAAGAGGATCGAAAAGGGCTTCTTTTGGGGTCCGGCCTACCATGAGGGCTGGTACCGCATCACGGGCTCTATCCCTGCGGAATGGCGGGGGAGCGAGGTTGCCCTCGGATATGGAGAGCCCGAGATCAAATTTGAAAAGTGGAACAACGTTGAGGGCACGATCTGGCGGGGCAACGCTCCCATCGGCGGCCTGGATTGGGGCCACCACCACTTCCGGCTGACGGATCGCGCGGCGGGAGGAGAGGCGATCGATCTGCTCATGCAGACTTACGCCCACAACAAGGAGACCACCTGCCACGGCGCGGAGAAGCCTCGCACTCCCGAACCGGAAGAGTATCGGGGATTTCTTCTCTTCCAGCTCAATCCCGAGGTGATGCAGCTCTTCTTTGACTGCGAATTTGCGCTCAATCTCGTGGAGGGATTGGAGGAGACTGATCCCATCTTCGCCCAGCTCGTCCGCGCGCTCAATGAAGTCTGCAATGCCGCCCGGCACGACAATCCAAAGTCCATCACCGCCGCCCGCAAGCTGATGAAGGAAGTTCTCGGCGGCATCAACGGCGAGCTGAATCACAGCGTGATCCCGGTCGGCCACGCCCATCTCGACACGGCATGGCTCTGGCCCCTCAGCGTGACCCGCCTCAAGATGGCGCACACGACCGCCGTCCAACTCGACCTGATGGAGCGGTACCCCGAGCATATCTTCGTCCACAGTCAGGCCAGCCAGTATGAGTGGCTCGAAGAGGAGCATCCGCAGCTCCTGGAGCGCATCAAGAAGGCGATGCGAAAAGGTCAGTGGGAGCCGCTCGGCAGCATGTGGGTCGAGGCGGACTGCAATCTCACCGGTTCCGAAGCTTTGGTCCGTCAATTCCTCTATGGCCGCCGCTACTTCAAGGAGAAGCTGGGCTACGAAACCGTGGACATGTGGCTGCCAGACGTCTTTGGATACTCCGCCGCCATCCCCCAGATTCTCGAGAAATTCGGCATCAAGTACTTCGTCACCCAGAAGCTGAGCTGGAACCAGTTCAACAAGCCGCTCCACCACACCTTCTGGTGGGAGGGCATTGACGGGTCAAAAATCTGGGTGCACTTCCCTCCGGGAGACACCTATGTCCACAACTGTTCACCGAAAGACATCATCAAGGGCGTCAAGAGCTACCGCGATCATGGGCGATGCGATCAATCCCTGCTGGTTTATGGCCACGGCGACGGGGGTGCGGGTCCAAACGAATTCCATGTCGAGCGACTCCGCCGAGCCCGCATCGCCCCGGGTCTGCCCGTCATCGAAAAGAAGCGAAAGGCCATCGATTTCTACAAGGAAGCCTACGAGAACAGCCGCGACCTGATGATCTGGAAAGGGGAGCTTTACTTCGAGCTTCATCGCGGCACCTACACCAGCCAGGCCGCCAACAAGAAACAGAACCGCGAGAGTGAATTCCTACTCCGTGATGCGGAATGGCTCGCCTGCTTCCGCGACGACTTTGCCAGCGGCTATCCCAAGCAGACTCTGGAGCGTGCCTGGAAGATCGTGCTTCTCAACCAGTTCCACGACATCATCCCCGGCTCGTCGGTGCGCGAGGTCTACGAGGATTCGGACAAGGACTACGCGAAGGTCCGCGAGATGGTCGAGCCGGTGATCGAAGAGAGCCTGCGTCAGATTGGAGGCAAGCTCGACACCACTGGAATGAAGCGTCCTGTCGCCCTCTTCCACAATTCGACTTCGACCAGCCAAGGATCAATCCCTTGGACCGAAGAGAGTTCTCCCACGGCTCTCGAATGTGAAAACGAAACCCTCCCCATCCAATTGGTTGAAGAATTTGGCGAGCGAAAGCTGATCTTTGAGACCCCTGGTTCCGCAATTGGGAGCGTTGCGGTGGGCGATCTGACCGGGGCTTCGCCGATTGTCCTCCCGAGATTGAAGGCTTCCACCAAAAGGTTGGAGAACGATCAGTTTTCAGTCAAGTTCGACGCCAACGGCCACATCACGAGCATTCTGACGCTGGATGACGAGCCGGTGGAGTTCATCGCTCCGGGCGGTCTCGGCAACCTGTTCCAGCTCTTCGACGACCGTCCGCTCTATTGGGATGCTTGGGATGTGGACATCTACGCTCTGGAGAAGCCGCATGACCTCATCAAGAGCGACTCGGTGGAACTGGTCGAAAAAGGGCCGGTCCGCGCCGCCATCGAGATCGTCAAGCGGTTCGGCCAATCCACGATCCGCCAGCGCATCAGCCTCGGCCCGACGCCGGGCATCCGGTTCGACACCGAGATCGACTGGCACGAGACGGAGAAGATGCTCAAAGTCGCCTTCCCGCTCAACGTCTACAGCCACCGCGCGACATTCGAGATTCAATGGGGGCACGTCGAGCGTCCGACTCACCGCAACACCAGTTGGGATGTCGCCCGGTTCGAAGTGCCCTGCCAAAAATGGTTCGACCTCAGCGAAGGCGGGCATGGCGCGGCTCTGCTGAACGACGGCAAGTACGGCTGCGACACGTTGGACAACGTCATCCGCCAGACGCTGCTCCGCTCACCCAAAGCCCCCGATCCGATCTGCGACATGGGCAGGCACCGCTTCACCTATGTCCTGATGCCCCATTACGGCGCCCTCGCCCAGAGCGACGTGGTCGCGGCCAGCTACGCGCTCAATGCGCCTGTGCGTCATGCCTTCCTCACCCCTGGAACGGGCGAGCAGGGAGACATCCCGCAGCTCGTCGCCAGCCACAGCCGCGATGTGGTGGTCGAAGCGGTCAAGAAGGCCGAAGACTCCAATCTCGTCATCGTCCGGCTCTATGAATGCCACCAAACACGCGGTCGAACCGAGCTTTCCTGCGCCCTGCCGATCAAGCGGGCCTGGGTGGTGGATATGAACGAGCAGCCCCAAGA
>JAEYWW010000129.1 GCA_023428805.1 Armatimonadota bacterium
ATTCTGGACCAATCGTGATCGTCCGTTAAGTCTCTGTTGAAGAGCAGACCGCGACTCGACCACCAGAAGAGCGGGCCCAAAGGGCCATTCAAAGCATCCTCGGCGGATAACGCGCCGAACCACTCAACGTCTAAAAGGGTATGAGACATGCCCTCTTGTCTATTTTTGCCCTGGCCGCTTCTTCGGCGTTCGCCGTTGATCGGCTGAACCACGAGCCGATCTGGGAGTACGAGGATGGCCGATGGGCGGGCCTTCGCGTTGGCCGCACCACCCTGCGCGATCTCGAGTCCGGATATGGAGGACGGTATGACGGGCGCGGCAGTGTGCGCCTCAATTTCTCAGACCGCACCCGTGGCACCGTCACCGCCCTGTTCGCCGAAGACACCCGCAATCGACCACAGGGCAACAATCGCGAGTGGGAAAGGGGCAATCAGTACTACAACAACCCAGTTGTTGAAGCGATTCGAATCGATTACAGCGGCGACGAGCCATCTCTCAGCGAAATGGACCGCCGCATGAAGCATCGCGGCAACGAGTTCTGGCGCAAAGGCAGGCAAGGCGATTGGAGCCTGATGGTGTACGAACACGAAGGAGTGATCGCGGTCGTGCAGGGATCAGGACGAGACCGCCGCGCCCGCACGTTCTTCCTGATCGCGCCATCGCGCATGAGCACGGTGCTGCGGCCGTACTCCAGCCAGGCAACCAGCCGGGGCAATGACGGCGGCTTGCTAGAGCAGATTTTCGGCGGCGGACGTGATCGGGACAACCAGGACAACCGCCAGCAATACAGCGACTACGCCGTCTTCGGGCGAATCACCATGAACCTCAACTATTCGGGCAACATGCCGCGCGGCATGAGGTCGAGCGACAACCCCCGGTTCCGAACCTGGGCCACCCAGGAACTGCGCGACCTGCGTTCGGGAGCGATGCGCTACGACAGCCGCAGCAGCGGCGAAGTGAGGATCGACGCCCGCTGGACGGAATTTGATCGAAACGACGACGACGGGAAGCTCGAAATCCGCGCCTCCTTCCGCTCCAATGGCCTAGACATCCGGGACGATTACGAATCGAACGTGAACGGCGACTATCGCGGAGAGTGGGAGCGCGGCATGAGGCACGTCATCAGCGAACTGCAGAAGAAGACTGACCGTGAACTTGATCGTGGCTGGAACGATTCGCGCGACAATGGTCGCAATGACGGGCGAGCCCTTTCACTCAATGACGCGCTGGCAGAACTCACCCGCGCCGCGACCGGCGTCGGAAACGACTCCTACCTGGGTGGCCGCCCCGGCTTCAGACGCGGCGGCTGATCGCTCGATCAGCCCTGCATAGCCGGGAGATCATTCTCCCGGCTATATTTGTGCGCGACTCCACGTTCCGAGCCTACAATAACATTGTGATCACCGCCGCCCTCCTCGGACTCGTCCTCGCTGGCGACCCACTGCAGCCTGCTCCTCTCTGGGGGTTCAACGGCAGGGCTTGGTCGGGACTTCGCATCGGCGAACAGACGGATGCGGATCTCAAAAAACAGTTCGGCGCCGGAAAGGGCGCCATCCGTCCTGAAGCGCTCCAAATTCCGACCGGAGATGACGGAATTCGAGTGGACGCATTGCTGGATGGGCGCGGCGGCAAGGCCAAACTCGCGGCCATCAGAGTCAAGTACGAACGGGTCCGCCCGCCGAGCGGCAAGGAGCTGACCGAAACTCTGGGCGAAGAACCTGAATGGTACTGGCACCGCCAGCGCGCCAGCTCCTGGAGCATGGGAATCTGGCCCAAGTCGGGCATCGTCGTGGTTGGTGAAGAGGATGGAGGAGACTTCCGTCCCGACTTCTTCCTCCTGGTGCCTCCCACAGCACTTTGGGCAATGTCGCAGGATTACCGGCGAGAACAGACCGACCTGATCGACGTTCCCGATCCTGGCCGCGACTGGGATCGAACGTTCTACTTCAGCAGCGTTTCGACCAGCGTCACCGCCACCGGCAAAACTCCGCCCGACTGCGGACCACAAGATCGGAAGCGCATGGAGGAATGGGCAGACGATGAACTGCACAGGCTTCGAAACAGCGTGCTTCACTACGATTCACGCGCAAGGGGCAGCCTCAGCTTGAGCGCAAATTGGAACAATTTCAACGGCAAGGGCGAGGGCAAAGTAAACGTCAGCATCACCTACTCCGGCCCAACCCCCTACGGTCAAGTCTCCTTCTCGGACACCTCGACACGCACGATACGAAGCGGATTCCGACGGGAGTTTGAAAACGAAGTCTCCGACGTGATCGATGAGCTGATCCGCGAGGGGCGACGAAAGGCCGACAGCCTCCACCCGCCCACCCGTGAGGAGTGGTACGCATGGCAGATGCGGCTGCTCTATGACAAGGCGACAGGAACAAATTCAGCAGGCACACCGCTGGATGGGAGGAAAAACTGATGGAGCCACCCACCGGATTCTTGGAGTTCTCTGTGAGGGGCATGAACTATGTCGTTTACCTTCCGAAGAATGCCAAATCGCCCTGCCCCGCCATCCTCTTCCTGCACGGCCGCGGCGAGTCGGGCCATGATGGGCTCAAGCAGGTGATCCAGGGCGTCGGGTCGGCGGTGATGTGGGATCGCTCCCGGTGGCCCTTCCTGATCATCTTCCCCCAGAAGCCGGATCATGACAAGCTCTGGCCGGACTATCGAAAGGAACTCAATTTGATTCTGAAAAGTGTTGAGGAGGGATTCGATATCGACCCTCACAAACGGTATATCACAGGGCTCAGCCAAGGAGGCCACGGCACCTATCGCCTTGCGGGATCATTGGATTGGAATTTCGCCGCCGCCGCGCCGATCTGCGGGTGGTGCGACGATGATGAGTCGCTCCGCAAGCTGCACGACATTCCGGTCTGGGCGTTTCATGGCGACGCCGACACGGCGGTGCCCGTGAAGGGATCGCAGGATGCAGTCGCCAAGATCAAGCAGTTCGGCGGCGATGCGAAGCTGACGATCTTCGAGGGGGTGGATCACAACTCGTGGGACAAGGCGTACCGCGAAACAGATCTGCCGACCTGGCTGCTCAGCGAGAGTCTGTGAGCCCGGAAAAGGAAGCTTCCAGAACTTCAGCAGTGTGCATCACGCGGATTGCACCGCCATGCTCGCGTGATGCCTGGGCGATCCAGGCGTGGCAGCCGGGGTTGCCGCTGACCACGATCTGAGCCCCGGACGCTTCGATGTTGCGCCACTTGCGTTCGAGCAGCCGCCGGGCCATTGCGGGCTGGGAGAGATTGTAGATTCCCGCACTGCCGCAGCAGACATCGCTTTCCTTCAAATCAACGAGTTCGACTCCCGGGATCGCCGCCAGCAGTTCGCGGGGCTGAGAGCGAATGCCCTGCCCGTGCGCGAGATGGCAGGCATCGTGGTACGCGATGGATGCCGAAACTCCGTTCGACTTACCCAGTTCCTCCCCCAACCCCTGCGTCGAAAGGAACTCCGATATGTCGAATACACGATCCGAGAGCGGCCCCTTCTTCAGTTCCGACCCGCAGCCGGCGGAGTTGACGATGATCGGAAGATCATCGCCAAACGCGGAGGCAAGCCGGACTTGAAGACTCTCAGCTTCCGCGCCAAACCCCGCGTGGGCGTGCAGCGCACCGCAGCATCCGTCATTGGCTGGCTTCACTTTGAATCCCACACGCCGGAGCAGTCGTTCGGTCGCCTCATGAACTCCGGGGAAAAGAACCCGCATCGCACACCCCTTGAGCAGATGCACCTCGCCGCGAATCGGGGGCAGATCGGCTGAGCGGAGAGGCGGCCAATCGGAATGTTGAAGGGCTGGCTTATCTGCCTGAGGAGCTTCGGCGCTCAAGAATCGCGGAACGCGGCGTCCCGGGCCCGCCAGGCTGACTTTGAGCAGAGGTGGCGTCGTGAGGATGCGGAGCATCATCTTGGTTCGCCAGTCGGACTGAGCCTCCAATTGGCGCTGCCGCGCCAGTTCCAGAATCTCCCCGTATTCCACGCCGCTCGGACAAGCCGTTTCGCAGGCCCGGCAACCGAGGCAGGAATCAAGTGGCTGGGCGACATCTTTCCCCCACGGAATCGCCCCTTCATCCGCAGATTTGGCAAGGTAAATCCGCCCGCGCGGAGACATCGCCTCATTGCCCGTCTCCATGAAGGTCGGGCAGGATTCAAGACAGAATCCGCAGCGAATGCACTTCGCCGCAAGATCCGAAATCGCCTCCATGCGAGCAGTTTAGCTCTCGCGGAAGAGACCTATTATTTGCCGAGCGCTCGGCGCAATGATTGATCCGGAACAAAGGCCCTGACCGCTTCATCAATCTGCAGACTTAAAAGGCCTTCCTGGGCGTGCCAGGTCATCTGAACAGACTTTGAATCTGAAGTCAATATGATTGGCACTCCTGGCGACAAAGGCCTCGGCATTTTCGCCGGCGTCAAACGACCCTCGGCCTTGGATTGATGGAGCCGCCACCTCATGCTTTCCGGGACCAGTTCAACTTTTCTGCGAAGTTTGTCCTCTCCAGCACTCATTCCACCGCCGAATGCACTCCCCAAGTTCTGGGCGCTGAGGACACGTCCTGTCTCCGCTTCCAAAATCACCCAGGCATTGCGCATGAAATCATTCTTTTGAGGCGACCAAGAGTTCGCCTCAGAGACGATGGCGGAATAAAGGAGGATCGCTTCGCTCTTCTTGGCCCTCTCCCGATCTGCCAACGTAGAGTTTTTGTAAAGCTGCGGGATGCCGAACATCGGCTTGCTGACTCCAGTCTCAGCCTCCTTCCAACCGAGCATGTTCATGGCCGCGCCGGCCGCCCGGCCACGAATGTCAATGACGGCCATGGGCTTCTTTGTCGGCGCGACAAAAGACTTGGGAAATTCAGTCCAGTAGACAAAGTTCACGCCTCCAGTCCGAACGTCCATGTCCCCTTCGATTCCGGTCATGTAAGAATAAGGCTGATTCTCAGGGCGGCATGACGCAACGATATGATAGAGTTCCCCACCAAACTCCATGCCCTCAACAAACTCGATGTTGGCGGGGGCCCCTGCCGCACGACAAATCCCGAGAAACCGTTCAATGAGCTCTGGGCGCGAAGAGTCAAAGATTTTGACGGAAAGATTTGTTGGTGGACGAAAACCAGACAAAACTCCGGTCTCGACAGAGTAAAGGTAGTGGCTATTGTCTGCAAAAGTGATGCTGACAGAATTACCGCTAGAGGTTGTGGCTATACTTTCTAGCTTTTCGTTGAATACTTGGGAGGCATTGGCACCAATTCCGAGATATAGCCTCACATTTGAAACCTGCTCGGAAACTGCGGTTGGATTGATTCGCCCCCATGGAAATTCTTTCAACTCGGCAAGCGAAACTTGCACTTGCGATGTTGACTTGATCTGATCAGAATATCCATGATCAAAAATCACTTGAAAAAGCATTGTCATCATGATGTCATTCCTAAGGGCTGGTGTAAGCAGGAATATTCTGCTTTGCGAGATACGAATCTGTTGTGATGTGCCAAACCTCACCTGACTTCTTATACACTTTGTTTAAAGTTGCCTCTTGGTCACCATTCATCCCCATTGAAGCAGACAGATATGTGCTCCCGCTTCCTTTTGTGCGAGGGCGATGCTCTACATTTGCTATTTCTCTTGCAACGTTCGCATTTGAACCCTGTATAAGTTGACTCAACAATACCTTGCTGTGCTCTGAGAGGCCGTCCACCATCAAGGAGCCATCAATGGAGTACTCCGTATTTTCTGATTTCAGAGCGGCCATCACCGGCACAAGGAATTTGAAGAATGCCACGTTATCCCGATTGCTCATCCCCAACGCGCTCATCCAGTTGGCCCCATGGTTTCCGGTGTCGCACGAATAAAAGAAGACCATGTTGAAAGGCGGATAATCGCCTTTTGCCGCCACGACCGACGCAATCTCGTCACGCGTCATCGCATTTGCCCATGTATCCCAAATTATGTCTGTCGGATGAACGAACCCGTGTGTGTAGGTGAAGAAGAGCGTGGATTTTTTCAACAGCGGATCGCTTCCTTCTAGGATTGCTGATTCATAGTGCTGATCATTTGCAATGACATCATAAAGTGCACCCGACAGCTTGGCGCGGGCGTCCGCGACGCCGAGTGCCGCTTGATTGGGCGCAGAAAGCACATACTCTGGAGTGCCAGGAACCGGACAAACCACTTCGGCGTCACAGATTTGCGTGGCATTGACCAGCGCAACATTCTGAACATTGACATTCAAGGCTACGGGAAGTGTGAACGTTGCCTCCTCTTCAACGTACGGTTCTTGGATCACATTGCCATGACCATCGACCAAGCCTGGATTTGTCCGCCAAACCTTCACCTTGGGACTGAACTCGATCTGCTTGAATCCATTTGCAAAGTGATTGGTCTGCCACCTGACTTTTGCATCGTAGCAGTACAGCGGGGTCTCGCCGAATGTCGCGGGACCGACTGAAAAGGGAAGGTTGATCTCTTCGCCTCCAATCTTCAGCTTGGCTTCCAGCAACTGAGCCTCCATCCACAAAGCTTGCTGATCAACAGCATTGTGTTCATTCCAATGGACCTCAATGCGAACCGTCATATCTGAGCCAGTGCCAGCAAGCGCGTGAACATTCTTAGATGATGCTGCAGCACGGCAAGCTTTTGGAAGGGCATTTGGTCAGATTTTTTGCAGACAAGGTTGCGGTCCGAACGTATGTTGAATCATGCGGTTGGAAACTGAGGGGCTTGCCAATGTGCAGGCGGTGCTGGAAGAAGCGCATCCGACGACATCCGATGGCGCGCCCGCTTCTCAGGACGACATGCTTATGGCGGTCCGCGCCCTAACCGAGCAGATCGCCACGCAGAACCGCATCCTCAAAGACTGGCGCTTCCCGCTGCGAAATGGCGTTTTGATTGCCCTCGGCACATTTCTCGGCGCGACGCTGGGCGTCTCACTCCTCCTCTGGATGTACAACCCGCTCCAGCAGATCGAAATTCTGACGCCGGCTCTCGAAAAAATCGCGGACGGGTTGGTCTAGAAGGACGGGCAGAAGCCCTGAACTGTGGAAAAGTCATACTAGATCGAAATGGAACAGATTCGGGGCCAGATGTCGGCGGCGGGCAAGACGATTGGAATTGTCGTCAGTCGTTGGAATGAACTCGTCACCAAGGAACTGCTCGAGGGCGCGGTCGAGGAACTTGAAGCCCACGGAAAGCCCAACATCCTTGTGGTCCAAGTTCCCGGTTCATGGGAGATTCCATTCGCCGCCAAAAGCCTGATCGAAGGACGCCAGGTGGACGGCGTGGTTGCGCTCGGCTGCATTCTGCAGGGAGCCACCACTCACGCGAAAATGCTTGCGGGAGACACGGGCTCGGCGTTGATGAGCCTTCAGCTTTCGACGGGTGTTCCGATTTCTTGGGGGATTCTCACCCCCGACACCCAGGAGCAGGCTCTGGAACGAGCCGGGCTCAAGCTGGGCAACAAAGGCCGGGAAGCCGCGCTTGCACTCATTGAAATGATCGGCCTCAATCAAGCCGTGAGAACATCTGGTCAGTAAATATCGTTACAGGAGTTATGACCGAACTCCTGTTGCTCGTTGCGGCTTTTCAAAAGCAGGAAGCCCCCGAAACCGCCCTCGTGCATGGCGGAACGCCTGTGCTCGAAGTTCAGGGATCCGGGAAGGTGGAAATGGAGTGGCACACCGTCTCGATGGATTTGTCCAGAGATTCGGTGCGACTCAGTTCGACGAGTCTTTTCAAAAACCAGGGCAAAGACCCTGTGACGGCGCTCGTCAAAATTCCGATCTATGTCAAAGGTTGGTCCACCAACTACGGACGTGACCTCAAGACCTGGTGGGCGGATGAATCTGTTTCCCCTGTTCGCACCGATCAGATGCGGACGATGATGGCTCGCTGGCGCGGCTCCGACGAGATCAAGAATTCGGGTGTCTGGTACGTCTACAAAGTCAGCTTCCGTCCCCAGGCCAGCCGTTCGCTGAAAACCGAGATCACACTTCCCCTCTCCGTGACCGGACTGGACGGCATGGAACGGCAGGTCGGCTATCTCTTCGACCGCACCGCTTCACCTCTCGAAACCCTGCATCTCGCTTTGAAGTATCCGCAGGAATTGGTCTTCCAAACCATCGAAACATCCCCGAACAACTGGAAGTGGGAGGTTGGACCGCGTGGAGCATTTGTCAAGCGAGAAAATGTCAGCCTGCGCTCGCCCGAACTCGCGCTCTTCCGCTTCTATCGCGGCGGGTACGAGAAGATCGGCGACGGTCTGTAACCACCAGGAGTGCTCTGGCTTGCCAGAGCTATGGAGTGAGCGGCTTGCCGCTATTCGTGGTGCCGGCTTCAGCCAGGAAGATGCATGACAGTGTCATGCACCACAAAAAGAAGAGGAAGTGGTGAGTCGTCTGGGATTCGAACCCAGGGCCCACGCCTTAAAAGGGCGTTGCTCTACCGCTGAGCTAACGACTCGACCGATGCGATAGGATACCCGCCCCTTGGGCGGGGTCCGGTCGAAGGGTAAATTCAACCCATGTCCGAAGATCGCCTGAGCTATGCCGATGCCGGGGTTGACATTGACGTCGCGCAGGCGGCGCTCCGAGGCGTGGGCGAAGCAATCAAGGCCAGCCACAGCGACTCCGTTCTCGGCGGCGTGGGCGGATTCGGCGCGTTGTTCGAGCCGAAATTTGACGGATTCCAGCGGCCCGTCCTCGTCAGCAGCATCGACGGCGTCGGCACCAAGACTAAAATCGCCGAGATGACGGGCGACTGGTCGGGCATCGGCAAGGACATCGTCAATCACTGCGTCAATGACATTCTCTGCCAGGGCGCACGTCCGCTCTTCTTCCTCGACTACTTCGGCTGTTCACGTCTGGACAGCGCGATCTTCGAGCAGGTCGTGGGAGGAGCGGCAGCGGCCTGCAGAGAGGTTGGTTGCGCCCTCATAGGCGGCGAGACCGCAGAGATGCCCGGTGTCTATCATGATGGCGAAATCGACATTGTGGGGTCGATTGTGGGCGCCGTCGATTACGACCACCGCCTGCCCCGAGCCGGAGCTTCCGCCGGAGATCGCCTGATCGGAATCGCCAGCAACGGGCTCCACACCAACGGCTATTCCCTTGCCCGAAAAGCTCTCTTCGACAAGGGCGGCATTTCGGTGCGCGACACATTGCCGGGCACTGAAATGACGGTCGGCGAAGCCCTGATCCAGCCGCACAAGTGCTACTTCAACTCGGTTTGGCCATTGATTCAGGAATACCCATCGATCCTCGCCGCCGCGCACATCACCGGAGGAGGCCTCTACGACAACCTCCCACGTGTCCTGACCGCGAGCAACCTCACCTTCAAGATCAACCGCCGATCCTGGGAGCCCCTTCCGATCTTCCAATTGATCCAATCTCTCGGAGGAATTGATGACAACGAGATGCACCGGGCCTTCAACATGGGCATCGGGATGGTGCTGGTGGTCAAGCAGGAGGATTCCCACGCCATCGTCGAGAGGCTCAACGCCGCCGGAGAGCACACCGCCGAGATCGGCAAATTGCAGTCCGGCCCGCTCGAAGTTCAGATCGTCTAAGTCGGCCTCTGAAGCGAGTCGGGATTTTCCCCGGCGCGGACCGAGAGCAGCGCGCCTTCCTCCCCCTGTTCAAGGCACTCGAAAAGGTTGCGGATCGCCTTGCCGATTCGATCTTGGCGCACCTCATCCATCTGGATGCGATCCACGAGCTTGCGGGCGAGAGGAAGGACTTCGCTGACGACTTCGGCGGACTCGTCCGCAGGCGGGTTGTCCTCCGCATAGCGATAGATCATCAACTTGCTCGCCAATTCCGCCGCCACCGCCCGCGTTTCGGGCGTCGCCCCGTCGGCATCGCCGAGAAACTGCACGAGCCGATGCGCGATCGTTGCCGCATGGGGAATGTTCTGTGGCAGATCAAAATGCGCGCTCATTCGTGAGCCTCTTCGGGGATTTCCATGGGGCGGCCTTCGCTGGCGGCGACGCAGCAGGCGATGGTCATGTCACCCGTCACATTCAAGACAGTTCGGCACGGGTCCAGGAGTCGGTCGATGCCTTGGCAGATGCCGATGACTGACGGGGCGATGCCGAAGTTGCGCAGAACCGACCCGATCATCGGCCAGGAGCCGCCTGGAACACCCGCCGTTCCGATTCCGGCGACAATCGCCAGGAGCAGGACGGTCACCTGCTGGGTCGTGTCGAGCGGCACGCCCAGGAATTGCGCCAAGAAGATGATCGTCACCCCTTCAAAAAGCGCCGTGCCGTTCTGATTGGCGGTCGCTCCTACGGTGAGTACAAAGGAGCTGATGTCACGCGGGAGAGCCAAATCTTCCTCTGCAGCCTGGAGTGCAACAGGCAGAGTCGCATTGCTTGAACTCGTGGCAAAGGCGGTCAGCATCACCTTCCTCATCTGCTTGAAGAACACGAGCGGATTGCGCTTGGCGAAGAGCTTGAGGAAGATGCTGTACACGCCGAATTGGTGGATGGCCAATAGAACAATAACAAGCAGGGCGTACTTGAGAAGAGCAACGAACGCATCCAAGCCCAATATCGCTCCTGTCTTGAAGACCAGCGCAAAAACGGCCACTGGCGCGATCTTCATCGCGATCTCAATGACTTTCGTGCAGACCTCGAACATGCCCTCAAAAAAGGCTTTTACGGGAGCCACTTTTTCCCGATCAGACATGATCATCGCCAGTCCAAAAATCAGCGCGAAGAACATGAAGGGCACCAAGCCGCCAGTCAAGGCACGAGTTGCCTCAAGCGTGGGATTCTTCGGCACAATGCCGATGACCGGGGGATCGACCTCAGCCATCTTCTCGCTGGACGCCTTCTTTTCCGCTTCCGCCGGATCGAAGCTCTCCAGAAGCATCTGCCTTTTCTCTTCTGGAATGCCGACGCCAGGTTGCGCAATGTTGACTCCCGCGAGCGCGATGCATACGGCGATTCCGGAAAGCGCCACCGTGAATAACAGGGATTTGAGTCCGATTCGGCCCACCTTGGCCGCGTTTCCGATCTCCGTGACGCCAAGAATAAGTGCCGAGAGAAGAAGGG
>JAEYWW010000202.1 GCA_023428805.1 Armatimonadota bacterium
CCTGGGCGGTCGCCAATCGGGGGCACAATGTCGAACTCCATGAAATGCGCCCCGTCAAGATGACACCCGCGCACACCACCGACCGGCTCTGCGAACTCGTCTGCTCCAACAGCTTCAAGTCGCAGAATCCCGTCTCGCCTGCCGGGCAGCTCAAGGAGGAGATGAAGGCTCTTGGCTCGCTGGTGATTCCCACGGGCGAGCGCAATTCCGTTCCCGGCGGCCAGGCGCTGGCCGTGGATCGCGACAAATATGCGGAGGACATCACCGCTCAGATCGAAGCGCATCCCCGCATTTCCGTTGTCCGGGAGGAAGTCACACCGGAAAAAGTCGAATCGTGGCTGGCGGCAGGAGATCAGGTCGTGCTCTCGACCGGACCACTCACAAGCGAGCCCATCGCGCAGTGGCTCGCCGATTTGACCGAGCGCGAGCATCTCTATTTCTACGATGCCGTGAGCCCAACCGTCGATGCCAGCACCATCGATATGGACATTGTGTTTGCCCAGAGCCGATACGACAAAGGCGAGGGCGACGACTATCTCAACTGTCCCTTCAACAAGGAGGAGTATGAGGCATTCATCGACGCGCTTGTCGCCGCTGAGAGAGTTCCGTTGAAAGACTTCGAGACTCCAAAATACTTCGAGGGATGCAAGCCGATTGAGGAGATCGCGTCGAAGGGACGCGATTCGCTGCGATTTGGCAACTTCAAGCCCGTCGGCCTGCGTGACCCGCGCACCGATCGTCGCCCCTGGGCGGTGCTTCAGCTTCGACCTGAGAATCGCGAGAAAACGCTCTACTCCCTCGTCGCATGCCAGACCCGCATGAAATGGGGACCGCAGAAGGAGGTGCTCCAGATGATCCCCGGCCTCCGGGAGGCGGAGTTCGTGCGGCTCGGTGTGATCCACCGGAACACGTATTTGGAGGCGCCCAAGGCGCTGACGCCATTTCTGGAAATGCGGGCGAAGCCGGGTCTGTTCATTGCAGGTCAATTAACCGGTGTCGAAGGATACGTGGAATCGGCCGCGATGGGAATCTACGCCGGAATTGCCCTTTCCGCCAGACTGGCCGGAAACGAGATCGCTGAGCCGCCACGACATTGCGCCTACGGCTCACTCATCTCCCACCTTCAGGACCCAACGGAACGTGAGTTTGCACCCATGAACATCAACTGGGGTCTCTTCCCTGACCCTTTGAATCCTCCGAAGGCGAAATCCGAGCGACGACAGATGAAGCTCGACGCCGCACGTCAGGCTTTCTCCTCCTGGCTCGCAGATATTGAGAACTGAGCTGCGGCGGCTTTGGGCCGCAATGCGAAAAGTCAAACATCGTTAGAATAAGCCATGCCCGAGCTGCCCGAAGTCGAAGCAAGCCGAAGACTGATCGAATCCGCCCTCCTCGACAAGAGAATCAGCCTCATTGAGACACGGCGAGACGAGATCGTCTACAAGGGACAGCCGGAAGAATCAATTGAAAAGCGCTTCACGGGCGACATGGTCAAAGCCGTTGGACGCAAGGGCAAATACTTTTGGATCGAATTCTCTGAAAGCGGTTTTTTGCTTGCCCATCTGGGAATGAGCGGCGCGATTCTGGACATCACTCCCGACAAGCAGAAGGCGATCAATTATCACGAGCGGAAGGGGATCAAGTTCGACGATGGCACTGGCTTTCCGACCTATCTCAAGCTGTTGCTTGAAGCTGAAGACGGCAGCCGAATTGCCCTGGTCGATCCGAGGAGACTGGCGAGGATTTGGAGCGCCACGAATCTTGAGCAAGATCGTGGAGTTGGCCAGCTTGGACCAGATGCGTTGTCGGAGCTTCCAAAAGCCGAGGAGCTCGAAGCGCTTCTGAAGCGGCGCAAGACCCCCATCAAAGCCCTGCTGCTCAATCAGAGCTTCCTGGCCGGGATCGGAAATTATCTCGCGGATGAGGTTCTCTATCAGGCCCGCATTGCTCCTGCTCGTTTGGCCAACACACTTGGACCCGACGAAGTCGCCGCCCTCCACAGCTCGATCACCAGCGTCATCAACCTTGCTGTCGAGGCTGATGCAGATTATACAAAATTTCCCGAATCTTGGATATTTCACTACCGATGGGGCGGTTCGCGTGGGCATGAAATGATCGAAGGAAAAACCATCCAAAGAGATACGGTAGGCGGTAGAACAACAGCCTGGGTTCCATTAATTCAAAAATAGAGTTTCTTACGAATCTTTAGTGAACAAGTTTGCGAATGTCATTGGAAGACATGCCAATCCAATATAAGTAAACATCTGCTTCAATTTGATCTATAATGCTTCCATGTCCATAGATTCTGAATGGCTGTCCAGATTTTGGAAGACCGTACTGGAAGGGTTTCAATGGCCCGGACGAATAGGAGACATTGAGATGTCTGTGCATTTCACCCTCGCTGGCATTGAACTGCGTAAAGAAACTGTCATGGTCTTCCTCAACGTCGATCCCGAGGTCGATCAAATCATCGACATTGAGACCTGCCTTCAGAACCTGAGAACAAGACTGCTCACATCAAGCGCAGACCAGGGTGTTGAGATCAATCAACTCCGGCTGCA
>JAEYWW010000216.1 GCA_023428805.1 Armatimonadota bacterium
GGTCTCCGCCGACTTCAGGCTGAGAGCGGTTGACTCTGCTCGCTTCAACTCAAGCAGGCCGGAGAGTTCCTGTGTCTGCTTCTTGTCGAGGCGGATGGGCTTGGCGGCCGGTGCGGCCTGCTGCGCTTCACCGGTTGAAGTCGATTGTTTGGTGGCGGTCTGCGCGGTGTCATCGGCCCACACAGTCATCGGAATAGCCACGGCCGCCCCCAAACTCAGGGCGATGCAACGAAAATTGCTCATATTTGAGTTCCCAGATCCCCCGGAGAAGGCGCAGGAGCACCCCTCCAGATGGCAGGCAGTTTGAGAAGCAATTGTTAAGAGAACTATTAAATCGGGATTAACATTTTGTTAAGCTGGGAACTTGCCGTACCTTGCTCTGTGCGTTGAGTGTTAACGAATGAATCTGTGATTTCCCAGTCTTACGGACCAATTGAGTCTGGAGAAGGTTGGTCCGCAGGTATCCTCACGGGAATTCCAATCTCTCCGGAACCACCCTTTGGAGAACATCTTGGCCACGACTGCATCCGTACCAAAGTCGCAAGCGGCGAAGTCTGAAAAACCGCTGCCGCGAGAATCGTTGACGTCCGCTGATTATAAGGAGCTTCTCCTCCAGCTTTACCTCGCGCGCTACTTCGACGTGCGGCTCATCAAGGAGAAGAAGCGGGGACGCCTTCGCGGAACGCTTTATTCGAGCCACAACCAGGAAGCCGTTCTCGTGGGGTCGCTTTTCGGCCTCCAAGCGCAGGACTGGATCAGCCCGATCCACCGCGATATGCCCGCCTTCTTCCTCAAGGACATCAAGAAGGATTGGCGCAATCCGGATCGCATGGGGCTCTCCATTGAGCAGATCTGCTCCCAGGTGTGGGGCAAGGTCGATTCGCCGGGCCGCGCCCGCGACAACTGGTCGCACATCGGCAGCAAGTCCAAGCACATCATCCACTCCACATCCATGCTCGCCGGCACGATTCCGGTTGCGGCGGGCGTGGTCTACGCGGATCGGATGAACGGCGGCGATGCCGTCTGCCTGACCTACAACGGTGAAGGCTCCACCGCTCAGGGTGTGTTCCACGAGGCCATCAATTTCGCCGCGGTCCACAAACTCCCGGTCATCACGATCATCGAGAACAATATGTGGGCGTACGGAACTCCGGTCCATCTCGGATGCCCCACCCCCGACTTCGCAGACCGCGCCAAGGGCTACGGAATTCCCGGATTCATCGCCGACGGACAGGATGTTCTCGACGTCTACGACAAGGTCATGATGGCGGTTGAGCACGCCCGATCCGGCAACGGGCCGAGCATCGTGGAGTGCAAGACGTTCCGCGCCTACGGTCACGGCGACCACGATGACGACCGTGCGGACAAATATCGTCCGGCGGAAGAGGTCGAAAAGGGCCGCTCACGCGATCCGATCGCGGTCTTCAAGAAGTGGCTCGTTGAGCACGGCGAGATGACTGCCGACCAGGCCGCTCAGTTCCCGGCCGAAGGGAAGGGAGCGGGCGAAGTCACCGACCAGGATTTCCCGGAGGAAGTTGTGAAGTATCTGACCGAAGGCGTCGAATTCGCCGTCAAGTCTCCGCTCCCCGCCGCTGAAGAAGGCGGCATGTGGGTCTTCAAGGAGGTCAACTGATGGCCGCCGCACCTGCTGAAGTCAATCTGAAGAAGAACTATCTGACCGGCCTGAAGGAGGCTCTCTACGAAGAGATGGAGGGCAACCCGGACATGATCTGCATGGGCGAGGACATCGGTCTGCTTGGCGGCGCGTTCGGGGTCACTGACGGGCTTCAAGCCAAGTACGGCACCGAGCGCGTCATCGATATGCCGATTTCCGAAGCCACCATCGTCGGCGCGGGATGCGGCATGGCGCTGAACGGCAAGACCGTGATGTGCGAGATGCAGTTCATTGACTTCATCTCGACCGGATTTGATCAGATCGTCAACATGACGGCGACCTACCACTACCGCACAGCGGGCGAGGTGAATATTCCGATGGTCATCCGCGGCCCAGCGGGCGGCTACGGCGGCGGCGCGCTCTACCACTCCCAGATGAACGAGGCGTGGTTCTGCAACTCCCCCGGCCTCAAGGTGGTCTGTCCGTCTACTCCGGCAGACGCAAAGGGCTTGCTCAAAGCCGCCCTGCGCGACCCGAACCCAGTTCTGGTCTACGAGATCAAGGAGCTTTATCGAAAGCGGCAGATCGAAGAGGAATTGCTCGATGGCGACGACTCGCTCGTTGAAATCGGCAAGGCCCGCATCGCCCGCGAGGGTGCCGACGTGACTCTGGTCACCTACGGCAACAACGTCTATCACTGCCTGGAAGCCGCCGACATTCTCGACAAGGAAGGTTATTCTGCGGAAGTCATCGACATCCGTTCGCTGGTGCCGCTCGACGAAGACACGATCATCGAATCGCTGCGCAAGACCAACCGACTGGTGGTCGTCAATGAGGCTCCGATGACCTGCGGCTTTGCCGGCGAGATCATCGCACGGATGAGCGATCATGCGTTCGAGCTTCTGGATGCTCCTCCGATTCGTGTGACTCGACTCGACACCCCGGTGCCCTGGGTCAAGCCGCTCGAAACCTATGTCCTGCCCGACGCCAACAAGGTGGTCGAAGCGG
>JAEYWW010000327.1 GCA_023428805.1 Armatimonadota bacterium
AAACCCAACAGGGCTTGGCGCATCAATCGCGGGGGGATGAACTCAGCCGCCGATGCCGGGGGCGCCGGTGGAGCTTTCCAGCATCTGGAGCATCCGCTTTCCGTTCGCGTCCAGCTTCTCGGGGTTAGCGTTGGCAGCCGCGAACCACTTGGTTTCGCCCGGAACGTACTTGTAGGTGTCCACAAGGTGCTTCTCAAAAAGCGGCTGGTGGAGCGCGCCGTAGATGACGCCGATCGACTTCGGCTGCTGGCTCTGCTTGAATGTCTCGGCCAGCTTGTCTTCGACAACCTTGTTGCGGGCATTCAGGATGATCTCAGAGAATCCGGCATCCTGGGTCATCTTGTTCTCCTCGCCAAGCTGCTTGACAAAGAAGACCTTCAGTGCATCCTTGAAGCCGGGAATCGGACTCTGCAGCAGGGTGATCATCGTCTTCGCCATGGGCGAGTTCGGGTCCATGACCTGCTGAACCATCGCGTATTGACCGCCGCCCTTGCCGCTCTCCTGCTGCTTCTTGTTGAGGGCGTCCATCTCGTCCCAACTCAGGTCGACATTGATGAATTTCGGGTCCTTGTAGCTGAGGTGCGCGTTCTGGAATTCAAGCTGGAGCGCCTCGCCGAAAACGACGTAGAGGTGCTTGCTGGATTCCTGCGCTTCGCCGCCAGAGGCGTGTTCTTTGGCCTTGGCTTCGGCTTCCGCCTTCTGCTTCTCGGAAGGGCGCACACCTTCGTAGAACACAACATCCTGCGCATCGAGAGTCTCCTGAATGCTCTTGTAGTAGTCGGCCAAGCCGATATGAACCACTCCGACGAGCCAGATGTCGGGCTTCCCCGCGGCGGTGAATTTCCGCGCGCAAGTCTGAACGGTGATCGTGCCGTCTTCGGCGGTGACGCGCCGGACGTAGCTCGCAGCCTTTTCGGCGGCCGTGGTCGCGGGCGGCGTCTGGAGAGAGGCGGATGTGGGAGACAGCATCATCGCTGCCGCAAGCATGGTTGTCAACATGGGATCGAACTCCTGCCGAGCGCATCGGCGATGGACTGACTGATTTCATCAAACGCGGAATGGTTGAAGGACATCAGCATAATCATCAAAAAATGGTTCCTTCGGTTTCCGAGACGTAGAGCCAATCGTATTCCTCCGGTTCCTGAGTTTCGTCGAGGCCAGATGGGCCATCAAAGATCGACTGCCAGAAGGTCTGCAGTTCCTCTTCATCGCGCATGATGCGGTCGTAGCTCTCGGTCCAGAAGGGCGGAAATCGCTCTCCGCTGGCTTTGATGATCGACTTTCCCGCCCTGCGCTTCGCCTTCTCGATCACATCGCTCAGGTCGTACTCTTCCCCGTCCGGCCCCTTCTCCACTCGAAAGATCATGTCGGTTTGATCGGGGAGGATGCAGGCGATCAGGATGTCGAGTTTTCTCCTCTGGACGCGCATCAGCTCCTTCATGAGGTTTGTGCGCTCGTCCTCTGTCAGCGGGCGTCGGTGCCGGAAGGTGACATAGTAGGCTTCATCCTCCGCCCGCCAATGCGGCAGGCGTCCACGCCACATCGAGAAGTTTTTGAACCTTGCCACCGAAGGGACAGTCTACTAAAGAATATGCGGCTGTTTCACTTCTCCGATGATCCTCATTTGGAATTGCTCAAGCCGCGGGTGCCGAGCCGTCATCCCGACCGCGAGCCGTTTGTTTACGCGGTTGACGAGGCGCATCAGGCGCTCTATTTCTTCCCTCCCGACTGCCCGCGCCTCGCAGTTTGGGCGGATTCCTCCAGCCGTGCTGAGGACGTGGAGTGGCTTCAGGAGCGAACGGATCAGCGCATTCTGTTGGCGATTGACTCCAGTTGGGCGGATCGGGTTGCGCGGGGCTCAATCTGCAGATACCTCGTCTCTCCCGAGTCCTTTTTTCAGGAGAACAATCATGGCTGTTTCGTGAGCCGTCTCCCGATCAAAGTTGCAACGCCGACAATCTTTGACAACCTGCCTCAGGCTATGCGCGAAGCCGACGCCATGTTGGCAGTGGTGGGCAGTCTCTCCGCCTTCGCCCACTCTATTGAAAGCTCCACCCTCCACGTGACAATGATCCGGATGGGAT
Source organism: Armatimonadota bacterium (assembly GCA_023428805.1). Classification (GTDB taxonomy): domain Bacteria; phylum Armatimonadota; class Fimbriimonadia; order Fimbriimonadales; family Fimbriimonadaceae; genus JAEYWW01. The sequence goes on from JAEYWW010000327.1 coordinate 2,085, forward strand.
TGCTGGATGACTGGGTGGAAACTCCCGGATTCGTTCACTGCTGAGGTTCCTGTTGCGCAGAATCGGCGTCGGGGACGGACGGCGTGGGGGCCATCGGACTTCCGATTGCGCATGTCTACCAAGAGCAGGCGGTATCCATCTTCAGTCTGCACCTCGGGAGAGGTGCACCACAAGAAAAGCGCGACATGAATGATCGAGCACTCCAAGGGCGATTTGGAGTGCGGGCAGACATGACCGCTTTCACTTCCGCCGGAGGCGGCCTCCCACTCTCCGGGCGAAAACAGGAGGGCGGCTCCGCCGCAAGGGAAAGCGACGATGACTCGCCGCACTCCATAGTCCGGTCAAGGATGAACACGAATTCGACCGCAATCTGATAGAATCGCGCCATGTCAGTCGCTCTCGCCGCTCTGGCTCTGATGACCGTGCCGACCTCCGTTCCCCAGCAGCATATTCCCAAAGATGACCGCATCGCGTGGTTCCGGGAAGCCCGGTTCGGGATGTTCATTCACTGGGGGCTCTACGCCGTTCCCGCCGGGGAATGGGAAGGCAAGAAGTACGGCGGAGGCGTCGAGTGGATCATGGAAATGGCGGGAATCCCCGTCGCCAAATATGAGCCGCTGAAGGACAAATTCAACCCCGTCAAGTACGACGCCGCCGAGTGGGTGCGGATCGCCAAAGATGCGGGGATGAAGTACATCGTCATCACCAGCAAGCACCACGATGGGTTCGCACTGTGGGACAGCAAGACGAGCGACTACGACGTGATGGCAACGCCGTATCGCAAGGACATCCTCAAGCCCCTGGCCGAAGAGTGCCGCAAGCAGGGGATCAAGCTTGGGTTCTACCACTCGATCATGGACTGGCATCATCCCGACTACGGTCAGCGGCGTTCCTACGATCCGCGAACTGAGTTGGGCAAGCCGGACATGGATCGCTACACCGCCTACATGAAGGCCCAGCTCAAGGAACTGTTGACCGAATACGGCGATGTCGCCTGTGTCTGGTTCGACGGCGAATGGGAGTCTCCCTGGACGCACGAGCGGGGCAAAGACCTGTACAACTATGTCCTCGGCCTGGCTCCCAAAACGATCGTCAACAACCGCGTGGACAAAGGGCGCAACGGCATGCAGGGCATGACCGGGGAGGGATTCTTCGGCGACTATGGCACTCCCGAGCAGGAGATTCCCCGCACCGGGCTCCCCGGGGTTGATTGGGAGTCATGCATGACCATGAACGGCACGTGGGGATTCTCCGCGCATGATCTGAACTGGAAGAGTTCGACCACACTCATTCAGAATCTCAGCGATATCGCCAGCAAGGGGGGCAACTATCTCCTCAACGTCGGTCCAACCGCCGAAGGGGAGATTCCGCCCGCCAGCGTGGAGCGGCTCGCCGAGATGGGCAAGTGGCTCGATACGAACGGCGAGGCGATCTACGGCACAAAGGCCAGCCCGTTCGCCAGGAGCCCCTATCGCTGGACTCAGAAGAAGGGGGTTCTCTACCTCCATCTCTTCAACTGGCAGACCGGCGAACTCGCGCTTCCCGGCATCGGTTCGAAGGTGACCCACGCGCAGATTCTCGGACGCAAGACCCGGGAGGCGATGGCGTTCCGACAGGAAGGCGATGTCCTCACCCTGAACCTGACAGGCGAAGCGCAGAACCCGCACAACACCGTCATCCGAATCGACTATTCGGGAGAACCCAAGTTCAAAGATCAGGGACTGACGCTGGCGGGGGCTACGCTTTCTCTTCCCTCGGGATTGGCCGCCGTCCATGGCACGACGCTCAAACCCGAATCCGGGTGGCTCGGATTCTGGACCGACCAAGACGACTGGGCGAGCTGGGATTTCGAGGTCAAAACCCCGGGCCGATATGACGTTGAACTGGAGATGGCTGTTGACAATCAGGCGGCTGGCTCCGAATGGATTGTCCTGGCCGGAGG
>JAEYWW010000333.1 GCA_023428805.1 Armatimonadota bacterium
AGATCGGAGTGTAGAGCTCGACCGGAATTCCCATCAGATAATAGGTGTACGCGGCGGGGAAGTCCACGTTGGGGAAGAGCTGCTTCTCGTCCCACATGATCTTCTCCATCGTGTCGGCGATGTCGCCCCATGTGGTGTTGCCCTTCTGCTTGCCCAGCTCCTTGCCCAGCTTGGTCAGGATTCCGGCGCGCGAATCGCTCTTTCGGTACTCGCGATGACCGAAGCCCATGATCTTCTCCTTGTTTGCCAAGGCGTTGCGGGTCCACTCTTCGGCCTTTTCGGGCGTGCCGACTTTGAGCATCATCTTCATTGCCTCTTCATTGGCTCCGCCATGAAGCGGGCCCTTGAGGGTGCCGATGCCGGTCAGGATGCCGCTGTAAAGGTCGCTGAGAGTGGCGACGCAGACGCGGCAGGCGAATGTCGAAGCGTTGAAGGTGTGTTCGGCATACAGTGTGAGCGATGTGTCCATCGCGTTGGCGGTGAAGTCGTCCGCGTGGCTGCCGGTCAGCATATAGAGAAAGTTGGCGGCGACGCCGACATTCGGATCCGGATCGGGGTCGATCGGATTGTGGCCCTGGGTGATGCGATAGTCGCCCGCGACAAGCGTGGAGGCTTTGGCGATGATGCGGATGGCCTTGCGGACGTTGGCGTCGTGATCGGTGGCGGGAGCCTTGTAGTCGGGATCGAGGGCGGAGAGAACTCCATAACCGACCTTGAGCCGGTCCATCGGGTGCATCTCGCTGCTGCAGAGCCGCAGGGCATCCCACACATGGTGGGGGATGTGCCGTTCCTTCACGAGGGTGGCCTTGAATGCCTCAAGCTCATCCTTCTTGGGCAGGTAGCCATGCAGCAGGAGGAAGGCGGTCTCTTCAAAGGTGCCTTTTTCGGCCAGTTCGTGAACATTGATTCCCCGGTAAGTGAGGGCGCTGGTCGGAACGTCGATGTGGGAGATGGTGGTGATGCCCGCGATCACGCCCTGAAGGCCTGGGCTGTAGTTCTCGTACTCTTTCTGCTGACTCATCAGTGATGTCTGGCTCCAAATCAAATTCGGCGAATCCGACCGCCGTCAAGCGGGCGCGGCAGACTGCCTGGCGGGCTCATTCTACCTATACGTAGAGCCTCGTCGGGCCGGGTTGTGCCCTCTGGTCGCGGGCGTCTTGATCACTCCCGCCGCCTCGCCATTTGGGGGCCGAAAAGCGGGGCATTTGCCTCGGGCGAAAGGAGCGACTGAAAGGCCAGCAGAAGCCGGTTCGCCTCCGATTCAAAGTGGTGAGACCCGGAAATCTCTCCCTGCCAAATTGTCTCCACCACCCATGCCGGAACAGGCAGGTAAACGATGCGCTCGGGGGCGGGAAGGGAGACAACAAAGACGAGCGGAGTCCCTGCTCCAAAAAGAAACTCCAGGTCAACGCGATCCGGGTGATAGACGGACGCGCCCATCCTGACGGCGCCCTTCGTGCGACATTCCGCCAGGTTTGCCGAGTCAAACACCCCCTCACGCGGCGGCCTATCTGAACTCAAATCATCGAAAATCTCGCGCTTTCTGGTCGCGGTCCATTGAGCCAAACTTGCCATCATTTCCCCGGTATTTGTGCTGCCCGCAAAGATGCTGCCAGCAAGATTTCCGGCTTTGCGGGTGCCTGGTAATTGTGGCAGGAAGCGGACGTTTCACCCCTCCGACCTCATGAATGTACGGGCGTCAGGAAGACGATATCCCGGACAGTCAAGGAAGAAACAAGAACATGTCGTTCCGCATCAATACCAACGTGTCGGCCATGAACGCTCTGCGCAACCTGTCTTCGACAGCCAGCGAAATGGGCAAGACGACCAACCGCCTTTCCACCGGCCTCCGCATCAACAGCGGCGCCGACGATCCGTCCGGCCTCATCGCCTCCGAGTCCTACCGCGCCCAGCTCTCCAGCATGGACGCCGCGCTCCGCAACAACACGGACGCCATGAACTACGCCAAGACCGCCGAAGCTGGTCTCGACGAAGTCAGCAAGCTCCTCCGCGACGCTCGATCCCTCGCGATTGCCAACGGCAACTCGACGCTCGACGCCGCCCAGAAGCAGGCGAACCAGACCCAGCTCAACAACATGCTGTCGTCCATCGACCGCGTCGCTTCGACCACTCAGTACGGCACCAAGAAGCTCTTGGACGGCTCTGCTGGCACCACCGCGAATGTCGTCAATGCGACGGCCATCAAGTCGGCGTCGGTCACAGGCACGTTCAACGGCGAAGCCATGAACGTCACCGGTGCCGCGACCGTCCAGGTCACCACCGTTGCCGAGCGCGCTGCGGTTGCGGGAACGAAGACAAGCTATGCGACCGACACGGCCACAACGGGCGCCGGCAGCTTCGCCATCAATGGCAAGACCTTCACCAACGACGCGGCGACCACGGTTGCGCAGACCGTTGCGAAGATCAACGAAGCATCCGGCGAAACGGGCGTCACCGCCGAGTACGATGCCGCCAACGACCGCATCAACCTGACCAGCACGGCGTACGGAACGGATGCCAAGATCAACCTTTCCGACTCGGCAGGAATCATCCTGACCGCCGCCGGTTCGGCCAGCGATTCGGGCGCCAATGCGGTCGCCTCCGTCACCTACAATGGCGACACCGTCACCTTCGACCAGGGCCAGGGCCTGACTCTGAAGGATGCGGACGGCAACTCCATCAGCCTCAACGTGGCGGGCAACGCTGCTTCGACCTATACTGCGGCCATCGATGTCCGAGCGGGTGACTCAGGCTTCCAGATTGGCGCGAACGCGGGCCAGACCGCTCAGCTCTCGATCGGCAACTTCGCCTCTTCGGCGCTGGGTCTCACCAGCCTCGACATCACGGGCAGCGACATGAGCAGCGCTCTGAGCAAGCTCGAC
>JAEYWW010000354.1 GCA_023428805.1 Armatimonadota bacterium
GTAAGAACCTGGGCAATGCTGCCGCGCTCAATGGAATCGGTGCCGCGGGGGGAGCGATTCTCATCATCTCGTCGATCACTTGGAGCATCCTCGCCTTTCGAAATGGCGATTGACCCTCATAGATTCACGCCTGACGACGTAAAATTGAGATAGGCGCATGAATCTCGACGTGACCTATCCCCGCCGCCAGACGACGCCCTGCAGGGTCGGCCCGATCACGATGGGCAGCGGCCATCCCGTGGTCGTGCAATCCATGATCACGGAGGAGACGCGCAACATCGAGGCCTGCGTCGAGCAGATTGTCGGCCTGGCGAGAGAAGGCTGCGAGATCGTCCGCGTCACAACCCCTTCACTTGGCGAAGCGGCCTGCCTGGAGGAGATCAAGGCGAAGGTGCGCGAGCAGTACCGCGATGTGCCGATGACCGCCGACGTCCACCACCAGGGAAGCGACATCGCGGTTCTGGCGGCGCAGTATGTCGAGGAAATCCGCGTCAACCCGGGCCTCTTCGTCTTCAAGCGCCACGGCTCCCGCGCCAAGCAGAAGGCGGGCGAGGAAGTCGATATCCGGGGACGGGAAGAAGCCTCGGTCGAGACGCTCCGGCAGGAGCTTGCCTATGATCCGCACGAATGGGCGGATGAGTTGGAGGCGATTGAGGAGAGCTTTGTTCCGGTCATCGAAGCCTGCAAGAAGCACGACCGCGCGATGCGCGTTGGGGTCAATCACGGCTCCTTGAGCGAGCGGCTTTTGGTCACCTATGGCGACACGCCGGAAGGCATGGTGCAGTCCGCCCTCGAATATCTGCGCCTCTGCGAGAAGCATGGCTTCACCAACCTCAACATCAGCGCGAAGGCGAGCCGGGTGCCGATCATGGTAGCGGCGAACAGGCTGATGGTCCAGCGCATGAACGAGGAGGGCATGGCCTATCCTCTGCACCTGGGCGTGACCGAAGCGGGTGACGGTCAGTATGCGCGCGTCAAGTCCACTGCCGGCATCGCCACGCTGCTCTCGGAGGGCATCGGCGATACGATCCGCGTGAGCCTCAGCGAAGACCCGAAGAACGAGATTCCGGTCTGCTACGAGATCCTCCAGGCTCTCGGCCTGCGCAAAACCCAGGTCGAATACATCGCCTGCCCGAGCTGCGGCCGCACGAAATTCAACCTGCCGACGGTTCTTCGTGAGGTCCGCGAGGCGACCCGGCACCTGGTTGGTTTGGACATCGCCGTGATGGGCTGCATCGTGAATGGACCGGGTGAGATGGCGGATGCAGACTACGGCTACGTCGGCGCGGCGGGCGGAAAGATCACCCTCTATCGCAAGCGCGATGTGGTCAAGAACGGCATTCCGCAGGAACAGGGCGTGGCGGAACTGGTCAATCTTTTGAAGGAAGATGGAGTCTGGACGGAACCTCCCGCCGGAACGGCCCACGAACTGACCCCGCTGAGCGTCCGATGAGCCGGAAGAAGCCGAATCGAGCGGTAAGGCGGTCTTCTGCCGCCAGTTTCCAGGAGCCAGTTCAGCCTGCGGCTCCCGTTGAAGCCTCGCATTGGGAGCGCAACGCTCCAACGCCCGAGATGCAGAAATGGCTGACGCTGGCTGTCGCCTCGCTGGTCTTTGGCGTTCTGATCGGCCTGATCGGGTTCTTGATTATCCCGAACCGGATGTATAAGACCATCTTCATGATCGTTGGAGTGTTTGACATGCTCGCCGCAACGTTCTTCATGGCGAAGGCTTATCGGGCCAAGTAGCGGGCATTTCGTTTGTCGTTTTTTGAGGCTGTGATTTTGTCTGCAGCCAAGTTGGATCGTAGGTTGGCGGGTCAAGAGCCTCGCGGGGGCTTGGCCCTCCAGATGTGATGCTTCTGTAGTGGTGCGGGCTTCAGTGATTTGCATCACCTACCCAGAGCAGGGATGAAGAGTGATCGTTCATTCCCAACTGGCGCAAAAAAGTTCCTCCAGACGCAGGCCTGGAGGAACTGAGTGCCGAGATCAGCCTTTCTTGGCTTCCGCGATCAACTGTTCGACATGGTTGCGGAATTCGGCGAAGGTGGAGGGGGAGTAGCCGACTTTGATCTTGTCGACTTTGCCGTTCGGGGCGATCACCGTGACGTGTGGAATTCCCGTCACGCCGTGGGCCTCGTAGAATGCGGCGTCGGTGTAGACGATGGGCCAGGGAAGTTCGTGCTTGGCCACGAATTCCTTCATCTTCGCGAATTCCTGTTCCTTGGACAGGCCCTTTTCGGCTCCGTAGTAGCCGTAGTAGCGGGTCACGTGAACAACCTCAACGCCCTGGGCTTGGAGGTCGGCGTAGAGCTTCTTCATGTCGCCAAATGAATTGATGCAGGGGCCGCACCAGTGGGCGAAGAAGTCGACGAGCACCACTTTGCCCTTGTAGGCGTCCCAGCCCTTCCAGTCGCCGATTGTTTCTTCGGCCTTCAGCACCGGAGCTGTCGCGCCGACCAGGACAAGCTGCGCGCGTTTGGCCTTGAGGCCGCGCTGAGCTTGGGCATCCGCCTTCGCGATGGCCGCATCCAGAAGATTGACCGCTTCTTCCTTGCGCCCCGCATTGCTCAAGATCGCAACCTTGGCGTCGGTGAGGCTCGCAGTCGCAGAATTTTTGAGTGAAGCTTGATTGGTCGGGGGATTCTCCGGCATGTCTGCAATCGCTTTGTCGAGCAGCGCCAGAGCTTTGTCGGCATCCATCAGCTGGGTCAAATCCTCACCGATGTACGCGGCAAGATAGTAGGAGTGGATCAGTTTGGAATTGTCATCGAATGGTTTGGCCTGCGACCAAAACCGAAAGGCATCGGTGGTTCCCGCGGCAGTCGCCGCAGAGGACAATCCGAGGATGTTCGCACTGAACGCGGCCTGTGGTTCGGGATTGGAGGTCAGAAACCGATCGATCAGGGCTGGAATATCACCCTGCCGCTGTACCTGCTGGCAGATCCGGGCCCAGGAATATGCCTTTTCTGCCGGAACGGTTTTCAGATCGGCTTGGGCGAGGGCGTCTTCCGCGATCTTTTTCGTGGCGGCGTTGATGGCCGCGAAGTCGGGCTGCTTGCCTTCGGCCTGCGCGGCCTTGGACATTTCCGTCCGCTTTTCGTTGATCTGCTTCAGCACCGCATCCGGGTCCACATCCGCTCCGAAGCCCAGGAGGGCGACGGTCGCGAGGAGGGCGTTCAACATTGCAGTTCAACTTTACCGCGTTGCCAATCGACCGACCTTCAACAACATTGAAAAAGTAAACTCACGCGGCTCATGTTGACCTTTCGCGAGATGGTGACCCGGCTGGATGCTTATTGGGAAAGCCAGGGCTGCTCGATCCTCCAGCCATACGACATCGAAGTCGGCGCGGGGACGAAGCACCCGGCGACCGCCCTGCGCGTCCTCGGACCCGATTCGTGGAATGTCGCCTACGTTCAGCCATCCCGTCGTCCCGCCGACGGCCGATACACGCGCAATCCGATGCGGAGCCAGCGCTACTATCAGTACCAGGTCATCATGAAGCCGAGCCCCGAGAACATCGTGGACCTCTACATCGGCTCGCTCGACGCTCTGGGATTCGACACCGACAAGAACGACGTGCGCTTTGTCGAGGACGACTGGGAAGACCAGGCCGCAGGCGCGAGCGGAGTGGGCTGGGAGGTCTGGCTCAACGGAACCGAAGTCAGCCAATTCACCTTCTTCCAGCAGATGGGCGGCATCGAATGCAACCCGGTCTGCGCCGAAATCACCTACGGCCCCGAGCGCCTCATCCTCATGCTCAACGGCCAGCACTCCTTCTGGGACGGCATGATGTGGGACGACAAGCTCTCCTACAAGGATGTGGACTATCAGTTGGAGATGCAGCACAACGTCTACAACTTCGAGGTCGCCTCGACGGAGATGCTGTTCCAGCTTTTCGAGTTGTATGAGGCCGAATCCAAGCGGGTGATCCAGACGGATGTGAGATGGGATGCAGAGATGGGGATTCTCACCTCATCCGAAGGGGAGAAGGCAGAGGAAGCCCCCATGCCCCAGGCCCTCATCTATCCCGCCTTCGACCTCGCGCTCAAATGCAGCCACATCTTCAACGTGCTTGATGCCCGCGGCGCGGTGAGCGTGACGGAGCGGGCGGCCTATATCAACCGCATCCGCGCCCGTGTCCGAGATTGTTGTCTGGCCCAGACGGGGCAGTTGAAGAAGGCTGCAGCCAACCGGTGAGGTTGCACACCCTGGCGCGACCCTCTCTCCAACCCACACACAGGCCCCGTCTTGAATGTTTCTCTCCTAAATCGCTTCTCCTTTTACAAAATTTTGTCTCCCTCACGCAGACAAAATTTTCTTCACGCAGAAGCGATTAAGTCCACGCAGAGAGGATTTTGGTGACGCAGGCCAGATTTTGGCAAAGCAGAGGTGATTCTGCTCACGCAGGCGCGATTTTGGCGGCGCATCGTTTCCATTGAGGAGATCGCGGCAAATATGTGCGAATTGCGGATTGTGTCTGCCTCCCGCTGGAGGGCCGAGTTCCACGAGGCCGTTCGCCCAGTTTTGAGACGTGGACCCGGAGTCGGCGGGACAAGGGCCTCGCGGGAGCTCGGCACTGCAGGTTGGGGGAGTGGTCGGCTTTCGCTTGGAATCATAGCCCCGGCGAGCCGGAGCGTTCCGCTTGTGGCTCTGGTAGCATCTCGCCATGCCCCCAGGAAAGACCCTTGTGACGGGTTGCGCCGGGCTCATCGGCCACGACTTGGTTCCAGAATTGATCCGCATTCACGGCGCGGAGAATGTGATCGCCAGCGATCTGCGCCAGCCGAGCGGGTTCGGATGCGAGATGGCCGCGCTGGATGTGACCGATGCCGCCGCTTTGAAGAAGCTGGTGAGCGACCACAATGTCACGACGATCCATCACCTCGCGGGTCTCCTTTCGGCGGGCAGCGAGGCGAATCCCGCGCTCGGCTGGAAGGTCAATTTCGAGGGACTCCGCACGGTTCTTGAAGCGGCGAGAGAGAGCAATCTGCGCGTTTTCTGGCCGAGCTCCATCGCCGCTTTTGGCGAAACGACCCCCAAACACGACGTTCCGCAACGCACAGTTCTCGAGCCCAGCACGATCTACGGCGTGGCGAAGGTGAGCGGGGAATTGATGTGCCAGTACTACTTCCAAAAGTACGGTGTGGATGTCCGCTCCCTGCGCTATCCGGGGATTCTCGGATGGAAGGGCGAGCCGGGCGACGGCACGACCGAATACGCGATTCACATCTTCTATGCAGCTCTGCGCGACGGCGCTTATGAGTGCTTCCTCGGCCCCGACGCCCGCCTCCCGATGATGTTCATTGACGACACCATCCGGGGAACGATTGAACTGATGGATGCCGATCCGGATCGTCTGACGGTCCGCACCAGCTACAACTTCACCGCCGCCAGCTTCACCCCCGCCGAAATCGCGGCGGAGATCGCGAAGCGGATGGACTTCAAGATCACCTACAATCCCGACCCGGTCAAACAGGAGATCGCCGAAAGCTGGCCGCAGACGATTGATGACTCCGACGCCCAGCACGACTGGGATTGGAAGCCGCAGTTCGGGCTCCCGGAGATCGTCGATACAATGCTCGCGAAGGTCGGCGAGAAATTGTCGGCCGACTAGCGTGTTTTTGGAGTGCGCGATCATTCATGTCGCGCTTTGGCATGGGCGGCGCGCCGCCTTTTTTGAGATCATGCACTCCACATCGGCTTTCTTGGTAAAACTGTTTCGCTATGAAGCCCCTCATGCGTGTCGCCGCGCCGGTTCTTCTCGTCGCCATCGGTGCGCTTGCGAAAGCGCAGACGCTTGAGGAAGTCCTCGCCAAAGTCAAAGCTCCCGGGGTTTCGGTGTTCGCGGCTAAAGGCGACAAGGTGATCGTGGAGGAAGCGGCGGGGTATGCGAACCTGGAGCACAAGGTGAAGATGCGGCCCGACAGCGTGCATGAACTCGCTTCGGTCAGCAAGCAGTTCACTGCGGCGGCAATCCTGCTCCTGGCCCAAGAGGGAAAAATCAATCTGGACGACCCGCTCTCAAAGTTTTTTAGCGACTCGCACGACGATTGGAAGAAGGTCACAGTCCTGCATCTGCTCCATCATACTGCCGGGTTGCCCGACTATCTCACTGAACTCAAGGACCTGACGAAGGAGTGGTCGAACAACGAAATGATCGCCTCAATCAAGGATAAGCCGCTTGAATTTGCCCCTGATTCGCGCTGGGCTTACAGCAATAGCGGATACATGGTTCTCGGTGTGCTGGTTGAAAAAATCTCAGGGCAATCCGCGCGTGCCTTCTATCGCGAGCGATTCTGGGAGCCGCTCGGCATGAAGAGGACGTATCTCAACGATTCCCGAGCGATTATTGACGATCGCGCGGACGGCTACGATCAGGGAAGGTTTGGACTGCAGCGGGAGGAATACACAAGCCGGTCGCTTTCCGCCGCTGGAGATGGACATGTCATGTCGACAACACGCGATCTCTGGACTTGGTGTAGGGCGCTGCATGAGGGGAAGGTTCTGAATGCTGAGTACCTGAAAAAAATGCTGACTCCCGCCCAAGCCTCGCTCAAGGAGTCGGATGGTCAGAAGCATGGCTATGCCTGCGGTTTGGTGACGACCGAGCGCAGTGATGGCGTGACGTTCTACTCTCATGAAGGGGGCTGGGCCGGCACCGCAACCTACATGGTGTACAACCCCCAGAATCAAGTGTTCTTTTCTGCGATGGCGAATAAGAGCGGAACAGATAAGAATCCCTACGCCGACTACCTTGCGAAAAAAGTACAGGAAAATTGAATGCACTTTTTCAAAAGCATGATGGATACTGAATCATCATGAGTA
>JAEYWW010000370.1 GCA_023428805.1 Armatimonadota bacterium
CAAATAGTCCACCAAACGCACAAAACCCTTGTCGAGAACCTTGATTTCCTGGTCGAGAAGAGCTTCGGCTTCGGGAACAATGATGCGGCCCATATAGCCCTGATTGTGGCACGGACCTCGGTCTGCGGCGCACAATGGGAGGGGCCATGAAGCGCTTTCGTAAACTGCTCCTGATTGTCGGCGGGCTTCTGGCGCTGTCCTGCGCGCTGCTCTACTTCGTCCTCATCCCTTTTGCGAATGGCACCATCATCGCCGAGGGGCAGGATGCGGCGAGCCAAGGCGACTTCGTGCTCGCTAAAGTAGCGAAGGATTGGGATCCCATGACACTTCGGTACTTTGCCTCCGCTGAAATGCTGACGGATGGGCAGGAGGAGAAGCGAACCGAACTGATGTCGACGCTCAATGCCAAATTTGGCGCATATCAGAGCGGAACGGGAAAGGCCTCCAACATCAAAGCCACCAAAGACCTTGGGGGAGACGACGCTTTACGGGCTGATTACACCTGTCGTGCTAAATTTGAGAAAGGCGAGGCCTATGTCGAAATGACCCTCATTCGACGCAAGGTGGGGGATTGGCAGGTGGCTTCGTTTCGCATCACGCCAGTGAACGGCGGGTGACCTATGAGAAAAGACAACAAGACACTCTTCATCATCCTTGGCGCGGCCTTTCTTCTCTGCTGTTGCGGAGGCTTTGGCGGGTTCGCCCTGATCGGAGCCAATGCCGTGAAGCAGGTGAGCGGCGATGCCACCAAGGAAGTTGAGGCGATCATGATTCCCGCCTCCGAAACGTGGGATGCCAGCGCAATGGCCGAAGCGGTTCATGACCCCACTCCCCAGCGCATCGAATTCGTCCAAATTGTGTTCAACGAGCTGAAGCCAAAGGGCAAAATCCTCTCCGTTGAAGGCAATGTGAATGGCGTAGCCTCGAACTGGGACAACGGTGTCTCGAAGAAAACCATGACCTGGCAGGGAACTCTCAAACAGGAAAATGGCGAATCCAAGGCCACCATCAAGCTGATCGAGATGGGCGGGACGCATTGGCGAATTGAAGACATTTATCTTCGTTAGTCCTGCGGGATTTCAAAATTCGCTGTAGCATAAAGCCATGCCCAGGCGCGTTGGTGGATCGTGGCTTATGCCATGCCTGGACAAGTGTCGTGGGCGGTTGAGCCCAATTTCCAAATCGGCTGGTTGAAGTAGCGGATGAAGCATCTTCTCCTGCCCGGACACGAGATTCGCCAGGTCTTCGCGCTGCCATTTGAGACCCGCCGAGAAGCAGAGGCTGGCCTGAAGCACGTCATGGCCACCTCGCCTGCTGTGCGCGATGCCCTGATTTCCACGGCGAATCCGGAGTGGCGGAACCTGATGGATGATGAGGAGTTTCTCGCCGTCTATCTTCACCTCACGACATTCTCGAGGGAAGCTGACGATCCCGACATCGGGGGAGCCGCAGTGCGGTTGCCCCGCGCTCCTTTCGACCCGGTGCTCACTCGGCCTGGGGGTGCATCTCGGACATTCAGCGAAGTCACGGATGAGCTGCGGCGGTCAGGGGAGTGGACCGAACAGATCACATACTGCCATCCTCCCCGCGACCCAGAGGAAGAGCTTCTGCGACGGCTGGATTCAGCGGGCCGCTGAAAATTCTGTCGCTGGGCTCGTCGTGTCGCACTTCTTGAGACGGGTCATGCCCGCAGGCGATTCGGCGTGAACACCCAGGTTTGGGCGGGCGACGAGCCTCGCTCCAAGAAAGTCCTGCCAATGGAGGGCCGAGCTCCCGCGAGGCCGTGCCCGCTCTCAATCATCCTCAAAGCTGTCACATCACGCAATACAGAGCACCAAGGTGCTCACTCCAGAGCTCGACCCAGGTCGAGCACTCCTGGCACTTGCACCTCTGGAGAGGTGCACCACACCGTCCCCGCGCGAAACCTCCAGGCTTGGGCTGAAGCCCTCGCGATTCCTGTGATGTGGAGAATAAACTCACACTCATGCTCCGCATCACGGGAACCTTCCTGGACGAGATCACGCATGACATTCCGTCGCAGAACTGGGGGCGGGAGGAGTGGCGGAGAGAGTTTCAGCTCTACCGGCGGATCGGGATTGATACGGCCATCATTATCCGAGCAGGGTATCAGGACAAGTGCATTTTCCCGGCGAAATCGGTGCCGGGCCTGCTTCCCGTTCACGACGACCTGGCCGATCTTTTCCTGGATCTCGCTGAAGAAGCCCACATCAAGCTCTATTGGGGCACGTTCGACTCGGGCCGGCACTGGATGCGGCAGAGCTGGTGGAAGGAAGTCGATCTCAACAAGGCTTTTCTCGATGAAGTCGTCGAGCGATACGGTCATCGCAAGGCGTTCGCGGGCTGGTATCTGTGCCACGAAACCAGCCGGAACGACAGCCACATCATCGAGCTCTTCAATGGGATCGGAAGCCACTGCAAACAGATTAAAGATGTCCCGGTCCTCATCTCGCCATTTCCGCAGGGGGCGAAGCAGTTTGGACCTGGAGACATTTTCACTCTGGAAGAATCTCTGGACCATTGGGAGCGGATTTTTGCGGAAACCCGCGGTGCGTTTGATATCTGCGCCTTCCAGGATGGCCAGATCCATTACCGTGAGCTTCCCGAATTCCATGCGGGCATGAAAGCGCTTGCGGAGCGGCATAATGTCACGCTTTGGTCGAATGTCGAGAGCTTCGACCGGGATATGCCGATCAAGTTTCCGCCCGCCGATTGGCGCTATCTCAGGCTGAAAATGGAGGCGGCTTCGCAGATCGCGGAGAAGCTCATCACATTTGAATTTCCCCACTTCATGTCGCCGCACTCGGTCTGGCCGGCGGCCCACAATTTGTATCAGCGGTACTCCGATCACTTCGGACTCGAAATCTCCTCATAAAATCCTCATCTCCAGAACATATAGTTCAAATACAGGCAGGGTCGATGAAAGCTCTGCCGTGTTTTGAGGAGAAAAAGATGATGAAGAATCGCAAGCTCTGGACCGGCTCGCTCGTTGCGGCCGCCCTCGTTCTCTCGATCCCGGCGGGCATTGCCTTCGCGCAATCTCCGAGCAAGACCACGGATTCGTCCGAAGCCCAGCAGGGCGGTCCGGGAGGCCCGGGCCAGCGCCAGGGCGGAGGAGGCCAAGGTGGCGGTCAGTTCCAAGGCGGCCCTGGCGGCGGGCAGCAGGGAATGCCCCCGATGATGGGCGGAATGGGCGGCGGAGGCGGCACGATGGTCGCCGAAGGCGACTTTCTGTTCGTCCTGCAAGGCGGTCGGGTCATCAAAATCAGCCAGGGCGACCTGCGCGTGCTGAAGACCGTCGAACTCCCGCGCCCTGAGCCCCGCATGGATCAGTAAGACGACGTTTTATATGCCGACCATCCTTTCCCCTGGCCTTGTGCCAGGGGACTTTTTTCGTTAAGAGGCCCAAGCAACTCAGAAAGAATCGATGTCGTAGTCACCACCACAATGCCGCAAAACTACACTTCCGATGAATGGCGAACGATCCGCGCTCGTTTGCGAGATTGGTGGGGAGATTTGACTGACGATGACCTGCGGAACCTGGACGCAAATCCCCACAGCGTGACGGAATTCCTTCGCCAGAAGTATGGTGTTTCAGAGGCAGACGTAAATCTGCACTTCGATTCCTGGCTTCAGGGACTTGAGGGGCAGGTTGAATCGCCAAAGGGTGACCCGCAACCGCACAAATAGAGTCAGGCTTCTTTCAGGTCGTAAGTCAACGCACCGGACGGGCAACGGTCAATCGCCGCCATGATCTCTTCCGTCGGCGCGTTCTCCGGCTGGATCCACGGGCGATCCTTCGGCTTGAACACTCCCGGCAATCCCCGGGCGCAGATTCCGGAGTGAATGCACTGTGTGGGTTTCCAATGGATCACCAACTCGTCAGTCTCGTAATCTCGTGCGCCAGTTGCCATGAATTTATCCTACGCCACTTTATAAGATTGGCGTCAGAAAAGTTCGTTCTCAGGGAGTTCTCAAAATGAAACTCGTTGGGAAGGGTGCTATGAATGAAGACATTCTGAAAGGCAAATGGATGCAGGTGAAGGGCAAGGTCAAAGAAGAGTGGGGCAAGCTCACCGACGATGACATTGACCGATTGGACGGCAGCCGAGAGCAGCTCGAAGGCAAGATTCAGGAGAAATATGGCTGGGCCAAAGAAGAGGCGCAGACCCATGTGGACAACTGGATGAAGCGCTGGGAGGAGCCTGCCAACCCGAACCGGTAGCACCCGAGAA
>JAEYWW010000037.1 GCA_023428805.1 Armatimonadota bacterium
CCTCAAGGATGATGCGCCTTGCTTCGTCGCGGTTTGGAGCTTCAGTTCGGACGATGGGCATATCCAGCTTGGCGAGCTCCCGCATCCGCTGCTCAATCTTCCCAAGCTCCTCCTCTTTGATGGGATTGGGGAAGTCGATGTCGTAGTAGAAGCCGTTTTCGATCGGGGGACCGATGGAGAGCTTGGAGCCGGGATAGAGCTCCGTGACGGCCTGGGCCATCAGGTGGGCGGCGGAGTGCCGCAGGCGGTAGAGGTGCGATTGTTCGTAGCTCATGATTGAAACCCTCCCAAACGATGGGAATGAATTGTCGAAACCGAGTTTACCGCATGGATTTTTCACTCTTTCGTCCGATCCAGAGAACATCCATCGACCGGAGTGCATCTAAAGGGGTGATGCTTCGCACCGTCGCTTGGATTGGACTCGCCCTCTGCGTCTCAACCGCCGCAGTCGCGGATGACATCAATGAAGCGCGCCTGCGCATGTCGCAGGGACTTGAAGGCATCAGGACCACGAACGCCTTCACCCTGGATGTCACCGGCGAAGAGATCGTGGGGGAGACATCCATTCCGATCCGGATTGTCACTGTTTTCCGAAATACCACGGTCAACGGAATTCAAACTGGGTTGCTTGAGCAGATGTCCTTCCGCAACAACGTGATGACCCATCGAATCGCCGCAGACGGTACGAGGATTTGGGCGTACGACTTGGCAAAGAAGGAGTACATGTCCGTTGCGTACCAGGTTGATCGCGGCCCTGCGAGTGAAATCTGGCTCCGCCAGATGATCCTCACTCTCGCCAAGTGGAGTCCGCGTGAGGCCAGCTTCAATGCCCGGCTGATGCAGGACATCTTCCTCACAGCAAACATCTCTACCGCTTGGAATCCCTGGACCGGCCCCGGCACCGTCACACTCTCCGATGAGGATGGCTATTCCAAGGTTGTCTGCACTCCGGGCAATCACGGACTCACCAACCTGAGCTATCTCCTCACGTCAACTGATGAAGGGTATCAGTTGGAGGGAGGCAAGTTCTGGCGCGAGGAGAAGATGAACTCAGGCACCAAGACGACCGAATGGGATTTGAAGGTCTATTACGACTCGATTCCTGCGGATACGGATTTCACGTTCACTCCTCCCGCCGACGCCAAAGCGAGATCGGTCAGCCTTCCTCAGGTCGGCGGCTGAGAGAGCTTCGGAAGAGGGCCTGGGCTTCGTCCCAGGCTTCTTCATTGGCAGGGCCGAGCATCGCGGTCTTCTCGAGCGGAAAGACGACGACTGACTGACCTTCAAAGGCAGTTCTCCAAGCCTGAGATTCGTCCGGCAGACAGTGCAGACGATCGTGGACGCTCGGGGGCAGCATGGCGAGAGCCGCCTTCTGGTCAGGATGGGACAATCCAAACAGAATCAGGCTCCATTCGCGACGCTCGATGAATTCCGTGGCAAACAACCTCCTCCAAATCTCAAGCTCGAGCAGATGGGATGGCTGAAACCCAATCAGAGCAGCCAGGCAGTCATCTGGCAACCCGTGAGGCAGGCTGAGGCTTGCGACAATTCTCGTCTGGTACCCACGTGGCCCAAGCATCAGCTCGTCGGCATGAATCGTCGGAGCCAGCCCGCGAAACCGCTCGGCGTCCGGGTTTGGATGTAGACAATGCCCGGCCCCGTCAGTTCAGCAACGATCCCCTCTCCGCTGGTGATCGATCCCAAAATGCCCTTGGCGGCCTTGCGCAGCGAGTAGCCCATGCCATCGCTGAAGGCCACGAGATGACCGGTGTCAACGATGTAGCTCTGCCCCGCTTGAAGTTGAATGGGGTGGATTGCTCCAAAGGAACTCAGAAGAAGAAGCCCCTGCCCCTTGATCCGAAGCATGAACAGACCTTCGCCGCCGAAGAAAGACTTCATGCTCGCGACCGTTTCGGTCTCCAGCCCGATGTCTCCTGCCAGATAGCTGCCGCTGGTCACCATGATCGGCTGGGTCACCTGATACGGCATGATGTCCCCCGGTGACGAGGGGGCCAAAATCACCTCTCCCGGCCCCTGCTGCGCGGTGTAGGTGCTGAGGAAAGCGCTCTCCCCGCCCAGCATTCGACCAAACATCTTGCCGATGCCTCCCGTCACCTTGGAATCGAGGTTGATGGATGGCGACATGCTCACCATCGCCCCGCTTTCCGCGCGGAATGATTCGCCCACATCAAGCATCACGCGAGCCACGGCAAACGAGGGTTGATAAAGAAGCTCATATTTCATGATCAGGCACCCCCATCTTACCGAAGGCCCAGGATCAGTCGTCACGAAGGGCGTACATTCAATATGAGAACCCAATTTTGAGCGATGCCCTCCTCGACCCACCTGTTCAGGACGAAGAACCAGACCTGATGCGGGAGCAAGATCCTTCGCCCGAACACGCGGCGAAGATCGTGTGGGCGCTGGCTTGGCCGGCCGTCGCTCTCAACTCTCTTCAGACCATCAATTCCCTGCTTGACTCCTACTTTGTCCAAGGGGTGGAAAACGGCGGAGCCGCCCTGACCGCGATGGGCAGCGTGCCGGCGGTCATGTTCCTCTTCGGGTCGATGACGATGATGATGGGCACCGCCGCCACTGCCATCGTCGCCCGATTCTACGGCGCGCAGGAGGAGGCGGAGGTTCGCAAATCCTCCCAACAGACACTGAGCGTTTCGTTCTATTTGGGATTGCTGCTGACAGCACTGGCAATCCCCGCCAGCTTTGCGGCCGCGTAGATCTTTGTTCCTCAAGCCAATATCGAGGCGCAGAGGCTGGCGGTTCAGTATCTCGTAATCTTTGCCCTGGGACTGCCAGCCTTGAATCTGATTCAAGGTTTGGCTGGCTGCCTGCGGGGGATTGGCGACACGAAGAGCCCGATGTACTTGAGCGGATTTCAAATCCTGCTCCATATCATCCTCAATTATCTCTTGATCGCGCCCGGTCACCAGATCGGCCCCATCTTCCTTCCCGGGGCGAATTGGGGAATGCCCGGAGCGGCGGCCGCACTCACGATCAGCGCATGGATCTCGGCGGGACTCTATCTGTTCTGGGCTTCGCGGACGGCGATTGAAACCGGCCTGCGATTCCCTCTCCCGGAGTCTTCCTGGGTAGTCCGAATCCTGCGGATCGCGGTCCCTTCCGGGGTGCTCAACATCGTCCGCGTCACCTCGCTCATGGCCTTCACTGCGATCCTGGGGCAGGTGCCGAACAGCAGCGCCGCGCTCGGCGGTCTTCGCCCCGGATTCAGCATCGAAGCGATGGCCTTCATGCCTGCCTTCGGCCTGGCGATTTCAGCATCCGCTTTGGTCGGTCAAAGCCTGGGAATGAAGAATCCGGAGCGGGCAAACAAGCTCGCCTGGACCGCCGCACATCACGCTGCAGTCGTCTCGACGGTCATGGCGGTGTTCCTGTTCATCTTCGCGCAGCCTCTGGCGCACGCGATGCTCGATCATCAGCCGGCCGCGGCTGAGATGTCAGCCAGTTACATCCGCTACATCGCTCTGACCGAAGTGTTCTTCGCCTACGGCATGGTCATGGTCGGCGGGATGCAGGGAGCGGGCGACACGGTGGTTCCCCTTTGGCTGAACCTGGGCGTCATGTGGGGCATTCGCGTTCCGACGGCGGCCATCCTTGCCCTCGCGCCGGGGCAGATGTTCATGGGCTCTCCCGGCTTCAGCCTCGGAGCGGATGGCTGCTGGATTGCCATGTCGGCGACGCAGTTGGTGCTCGGAATCACCGCCATGATCCTCTTCAAGCGCGGACGCTGGCGGACGGCGCGTGTCTAGGACTCGCTGCTCATCCGGCCACCTGCATCAATGCATCGACGAATTTCATCGCTCTTCGAGCCTGAATGACATCATGGGCGCGGATCATCCGGGCTCCCTTTTGCTGGCAGATCGATTGCGCGATCAGAGTTCCCTCCAGCCTCTCCTCGACAGAGCCGGCATCGCTGCTGCCCGACAAAATGCGTCCAATAAAGCTCTTTCGGCTGACTCCGATTAGGGTTGCAAATCCTGTTTGAGAAAGCTCTTCAAAACGTGCTATCAACTCAAGATTGTGCGTATACGTCTTTCCAAAGCCAATGCCGGGATCAATGAAGATGCGATCTTTGGGAATCTTTAAGTCAATCAGTTTCTGGCATCTCTGAACAAGATAGTCCTTGACTTCTGCAACAACATCGCCGTACTGGGGGTCCTTCTGCATCGTTCGCGGAGTTCCCTTCATGTGCATGAAGCAGACACTTGCGCTGTACTCCGCAGCGAGCAAAACCATCCTCGGGTCAGAGCCTGCGGTGACGTCGTTGATCATCTTTCCCCCCGCGTCCATAGCCATCCGGGCGACCTCAGCCTTATAGGTGTCAATGGATACGGGAATGCCCATCTTGGACAGTTCATGAACAACCGGAATGGTGCGATTGATCTCTTCTTCAAGTTCAATTGGAGCCGCGCCGGGACGGGTCGATTCCCCTCCCACATCAATAATGTCCGCGCCCTCCTCCATCATTTGAACACCGCGCTGAACGGCGGCATTTCTTGAAAAGAACATGCCGCCGTCGCTGAAGCTGTCCGGCGTCACGTTGAGAATGCCCATCAGTTGACAGTTCATTCCGATCCCAACCTAGAATAGAGTATGCCTCTATTCCGGGAGTTATTCAACCGACAATAACTCGAATTTTTCGTGCAGTATCGCAACCGCCCTGCGCAGCTCAGATTCAGGGATGAGACAACTCAGAGAATAGTCGCTGTCGCTGGTTTGAAGAATTGGAATTTGGTTCTCATCAAAGCACTCCAAAACACTCAGGAACAGTCCGGGCTGCTGCATGTAGTCATGCCCCACCAAAGACACCATCGTGCATCCCTCTGTGACGGCAATCGGGACCACCCGCGACTCGCCCAGTGAACTGAGCAGCGACAACTGAGTCTCCGTCTCCTGCGACATCGTGGCTCCGGCCTGGATCACATAGACGCCGCTCTTCGCCCCATTCAAAGGAAGCACCAGTCCGTCGAACAGGTTCAGAACACCTGCATACTGACTGCGCGGAACGGCGAAGCCCATGCCCGACGGACTCGTGTTGGTCATGAAAAGGCTGACATCGTACTTCGCCAGCATCTCATAGAGTCGAGCCTGGAATTCGCGGCGATGCCCCTCCTCCACTCCGCTCAGATCAATCTGGAGGAAGACCAGTTTGCCGGTATGGGTCACGCCTGTCACACGGCGCCCAGGGAAATTCTCCTTGGTGACAATCTCTGTTCCCGATTCTTCGGAAAAAGTGTTCTTGACCCAAAGCGGAATATCGAAGCGATGCGCGATTTCGGCGGCGCGCGGATGAAGAACCTTCGCTCCCAAGTGGGCGATCTCCGCGACCTCGTCGTAGGTTACTTTGTGAAGAGTCGGTGCGCCCTTCACGAAGTCGGGGTCGGCTGTCTTCACTCCATCGACGTCGGTGTAAATCTCGACCGCATCGGCTTTGAGGGCCGCTCCAAGGGCGGCGGCAGTGGTGTCGCTGCCACCCCGTCCCAAGGTGGTGAGTTCCGCGCCCGGAAGCTGCCCCTGCGTCCAGACTCCCTGGAAGCCGCAGACCACCGGGATCGCTCCCTGGAGCATGACTTCATAGAGTCCAACAGGATTGACGCTCAAAATTCGTGCATTGCCATAGGTGCCATCCGTGCGGATGCCCGCCTGACCGCCCCGCATCGCCATCGCCTTGTGCCCGAGGGTTTTGAGCATATGGGCGAAGACAACCGACGAAAGAATCTCGCCACACGCCATGATGAGGTCAAGTTCTCTGGCGTCAGGCTGCACAGAAGGATCAATATCTCGCAGAAGCTGGATCAAGGTGTCGGTTGCATAAGGCTCGCCCTTGCGGCCAATCGCGCTGACGACCACGACGGGCTGATACCCCTGCTCCTTTGCCGAAATAACACGGAGCCCCGCAGTCAGGCGAGCCTCGTGAGTCCGGACACTGGTGCCGCCAAACTTGAGAACCTTGACCTTCACGAAACGGCCTCCATCATGCTCGTTCGGATGCGGGTGGACATCATGTCCGCGCCTGCAGAATCAGTGACAATCAAGACTCGGTCGTGCATGTCTCCAAGGTGGTCGATGATCGCTCCGCTGGCAATGGCTTCACTCACAATCCTGGCAATCAGCCCCTCTTCATCGCGCATATTCACCGCATGGGCAAGGAAGATGACCCTGTCCTCATGAAGCTCGTAATTGACTTTCAAGGCGTTCAGGGCATCAGCGACTGCCTGAGTTGAGGAGTCATGGATCACAAAGCTGAGCCCGTCGGGAGACATTTTGAGGAAGTCGATGCTCACTCCCGCATCTGCAACTGCCCTCAGAACAGAAAGCCTGGCTTTGACCAAGGGCTCTGCCAGACCGCTCACATGAACGCTGGTGCATTCTCGGCGCACTTCAATTTGATTGATGCCGCGCGGCTTCTCAAATTCAGTTTGATTGGGATAGCTCGGAATGGCAAAATCGCCCGCCAAATCTTTGGCCAGGGGCCTCTCGTCGCTCAAGATGCTTCTCCGTTGATGATCGCCTCACAGCGAGCCCACACATCCTCGCCGAATCCGAGGCCGGAAGCACCCACATTTTCTTCAATCTGCGAAATTTTGGTCGCTCCGACAATGACCGAACTGATTCCCTGATCTCTGAGAATCCATCCGAGAGCCAGTTGTCCACACGTGATTCCCAGACTCTGCGCGAAGTCGTTGAGTTTGGCGACGCGTTGAAGAGTCTCTTCGTTCATGCTTCCCTGCATGAACTGGTTGCTCGTCTGATCCGACGCGCGTGTTCCCTCCGGAGCCGCCTGTCCCGGCTTGTATTTCCCGGTCAGAATGCCCTGAGCCAGCGGGCTGAAAACGATTTGACCGATGCCAAGCTGCTTGCTGACGGGCAGGACACCAGACTCGATCCGTCGCACCAACATGCTGTAGTTCGGCTGGCTGCTGATGGGCGGAGCGGCGTTCAATTCCTTTGCTACCCCGGCTGCGAGGGCGATCTGCTCGGCGGGCCATTCGCTGACGCCCCAATAGAGAACTTTGCCCTGCCGAATCAAGTCATCCATCGCTCGAACCACTTCGTGCATCGGGGTCTCGGGATCCCAGCGATGGCATTGCATCAGGTCAATGTAGTCCGTTTCCAGCCGCTTCAGCGAGGCCTCGACCGACTCAAAAATGTGCTTGCGGCTCAGACCCCGATCATTCGGATTGTCGCTCATCGGCCAGAAGCATTTGGTCGCGATGACGACATCGGGGCGATGGACGCCGCGCAGAGCGATGGCGAGCGATTTTTCGGCTTCGCCCTTGTTGTAGATGTCTGCGGTGTCGAAAAGGATGATGCCGAGATCAAGCGCGCGGCGCACGATCTCCGTAGTCTGGTTGTCGGTGAGGGTGCGGCCCTGCGTCAGCCAGCCGCCGAGGCTGACTTCACTCACCTTGAGGCCAGAATTCCCCAGCCGTCGGTATTGCACGACTAGGATTATCGCTAGTTGGCGACCTTAAACAAGAGGCCAGACCTAACCGCCTCGACCGGACGAAGCTTGTGGTGATTGACCGCATCCGCGATGAGAAACTTCCATTTGAGGTTTAGATCGGCGTTCATGTTCGCGGTTTCATCTTCCGTGAACGGCACAGGGGTGCCCTGCACACCCATCGCCTTGATCCAACGCTCACGAAACTCGGGGTCCTGCATCTGCATGTTCAGATATACATGAGTGAAACCCATTTCGCGTAGCTTAGCGCTGAATTCTTCGCCTGTGTCGAGCGTCTCATAAGGGATCAAAGTCGAGTGACCAGGATTTGCCCAAAAGTAGGGAACGTCCAACAGATAGCCAAAAACCTCATCATACAGAGCGACTTTGGAGTTCTTGCCGAGTTGGTTGATCGAATTGGCGGCATCGCTAAAACTGACCGTTCGCTTGCGATAGGCACCCCGATCCTCCTGCCCCAGTGCGACCTTCATCTGATCCTGGGTCTGAGTCATGTAGATCATGCCCGCCGAGTAGAGAGCCTGCAGGCTCGCTGCTCCCATCGCGAGTATTCGCCATCGCTTGTCTTCGAGCAGAAGCAAGGCAGTTGGGATGAGCGGGATCACCAGATTGGTCAAATAGCGGCTTTGCTGTGACAAGAAAAACCACATCAGAAATCCGATGCCGACGCTGCTCAGCACGAACAGGTCTTCCCTTCGCGCTTTGCCGAGAACCGCTGCTATAGACGCGCAGAGCAGCACCGCAAACCCGACCGCGCCAGTTGGGAATCCCAATCCTTGATCCTGGCTTGGATTGACGTACCGTCCTGGTTGATAGGCGAGTCCAAGAACCGCGTGCCCGATGGCCGTCGGATCTCGCCCGGTTTCCGTGCGCCCAACCCCAAATGTCTGCTGCTCATTCTTGTATTGCGCCGCCCGCCACTCATCCCAATCCCGGGTTTTGAACACCGACGAAAAGAATGGGTAGACCGGGTTTCCTGTAAGTGCCGCCGTCTTGACATACCAGCTTCCTGATATGAGAACGGCGACTGTGAGGGCGACTCCCAACCCTCGAACTGCAGATTTTGCTCCGATTGCTTTTAGAGCGAAGATCAGCCATCCGACTGCCAGTGCAGCCGCGATCTGAATGCCCGTGAACTTGGTGCCCATGCAGAAGCCTGCCCCCAAACCGGCGAAGATGATCGCATCCTTGTTCTCTCCCTTGAGCGCCTCCGCGGCATAGAGCATCGCAATCGCGGCATAGAGGCCGTGCCCAACATCAATGTAGGCCGTGCCCGATTCCCAAAGCACGACAGGAATCCCTGCGAAGAGGATCATCGCCCAGTTGGCGGCACCTTCACTCAGAGTGCGGCGGCAATAGCCAAAGAGCCAAGTCGCCCCGAAGAGATAGATGATGAAGGAGAACGCCTTTGCACCCGTCTCCCCGCCGATCATCTGACCGACGAGGAAGAGGTTGTCGATTGTGAAGGGAAAATTGCTGTGATGGATCGCCTCCACATAGTTGATCTGCCCCCGCTCAATCCAGAGTTTGGGAACCGCGAGGTGGTAGGCGAGACTGTCCCACTCCATCGTATTCGCCGGAGCGAGCGAGCCAATCAACGGCAGGATGCTGAGGGCGCCGAAGGCCAGCAGGGTGATTTTGGTGGACTCCGAAGGCTTGACAGCCGCCGGCAGAATAACCCTGAAACGAAATTCGAGAATGCACCCTACAAGCCCAAGCGCAACTAGAATAAAGGGCACAAGAGGAACACCGTTCGGGAACAAGCCAATGAAAAGGGTCAACAGCCCCGCAGTCCCCAGCCCAAGCAACCCGCAAAGACCAACTCGTTCGACCTGATCCAGTTTCTCAAGGCGCCCCCGAAGAAGCACGGCAGCAACGGACGTCCACATGCTTGCAAAAAGCAACGATGTCAACAGTCCGAGCATAAAAGACATTCTACCGAGAGCGGGATTGGTATGCTTTCGGTGTGCGGCGGCTCTGGCGAATCTATCGAACCTTCTTCGTCAGTTCACTCGTTCGAGAGATGGAGTTTCGTGCAAATTTCATCGCCAAAGTGATGCAGAACTGCGCTTGGGTCGGCTTCTACATCCTGATCATTCTCGTGATCTTCGCCAATGCCGACGACGTAGCCGGATGGAATCGGGGGGAAACGTTCATTCTCGCCGCATGTGTGTTCCTCATGTCCGCGCTTGCCGGGGCGTTCTTCTTCGCGCTCTATGAACTTCCCACGCAAGTACGGATGGGCACGCTCGATTTCGTGATCACAAAGCCTGTGGACACCCAGTTCTGGGTGAGCTTGCGAAGGTTCAATTTCGACCGTCTTGGCTCGCTGGTGGCTTCGATGATCATGCTGGGCTATGGAATTTCGACTTCTGGGATGGGAATTCCTGGAGCGGGGCAGTGGGCTGCTTTTCTGCTCTGCATGATTGCCAGTCTTGCGCTCTTCTACTCTTTCATGATGCTTCTGATGACCCTCGCCATCTACTTCGTGCGCGTGGACAATCTATGGGTCATGAGCGAGACAATTTTGGAAATGGCCAGGTTTCCGATTGATATTTATACAGGTGCCATTCAAAGGTTGCTCACATTCGTGCTGCCGCTTGCGTTGCTCGCTACTGTTCCTGCACGGCAGCTCGTTGTGGGTGCGGATTGGAGAATGACTGCCTTGTCATTGGGATACGGCGCGGTGGCTCTCGCGGCAACTCGCTGGTTTTGGAACTTCAGCCTGAGCCGCTATACTTCGGCGAGTTCATAGGAACTTTACACCTCATTGCGGCTCAGCCGCCAAAGCCGCCTGTGCCGATCTGTTGGCCACGGCGGCCAAAGCCAAAGAGATCGGTGTTCGGGAACGCCTTGATCCGCACAAAGAACGCTACTTGACGTCCGGGGCGGAAGCCGACCTTGTTCTCGGTGACCTCAAGCACCGCCTCAAAGCAGTGGAGGCTGTAGGTCAAGGCGAATTGGGTCGCGTCAAACTGCTGGGTGTAGCCGTTGTAGTCGAAGAGCAGGTCAGCCCCGAGCTTGCCGTAGCGCAAGCCGCGCGCGATCAAAGTCGCTCCCGCCCACTGTGACCTCAGGCCATCGTAGCGAGCCGCAAAAGTGAACCACATTCGACCCACCTTCACGTCGGCATCCAAACGCGCGCTGCTCCACGCCTGAGAAAACGTATCGTAATAGGCTGACAACGAATACCTGGACAATTCGCGCGGGGTAAACTCTGCGCGAACGGAGACAGATTGCCAAGGAGTGTATCCCCGTTCGATCTGCAGAAGGTCGTAGCCTGTCTGTGCGGCAAGCCGCAGAGTCTTCACAGGCTGCCAGCTCAAATCAGCATTGAGGGCATCGCCGCTG
>JAEYWW010000046.1 GCA_023428805.1 Armatimonadota bacterium
TAGCAAGCTCCGTGCTGGGCGCAGCGCCCGCGAGGCCGTGCCCGCTCTCAATCATCCTCCAAACTCTCTCCACCGCACCAATACAGAGCACCAAGGTGCTCACTCCAGAGCTCGACCCAGGTCGAGCACTCCTGCGCTTGCACCTCTGGAGAGGTGCACCACAACGGCTGCAGTACGCGATGCTAGGAGGAGATCGGTGGTTTTTGCGGATTGCGCTTGGCTTTCCGATTCGACCAGACAACCAAGCCGACGAAGGCCGCGACGATCGTTCCCCAGACGGGGAGGTAGACCAGCAGCCAGATTCCCATGGTCGCGAGGCCCTTGAGTGTGCCGGACAGGGCGGTGGTGGCGGATGACCACGCTTCACCGGACCAGTTGGGGTCGGATTGGGGGGCGTTCTCGGCGGTTTGAGTGAGGGTGAGAGTCAAAGAGCTGTAGGCGACCCGATCCTTGATGCTCGCGCGCTGGGCGTCGATGCGCTCGATGGAGGTGCGGATTTCCGTGAGCTTGCCCTGAATCTCCAGGATGTCGGAGATCTTCTTCGCCTGGTCGAGAATCCGCAGGTAGCTGTTCTCCTGGGCACGCAGGGCGCGCAGATTGGCCTCGATGTCCACAAGCTGATCGGTGATATCCTCCGCGTTGCGCCCCCGCTGAAGCTCGGTTCCCATCCCGGCCAACTGGTCAAGCACCCCGTCGTAGCGGCCCGCCGGAATGCGGAATGTCATCGTCGAACGCGGCATCTTCGCATCGGCTTTGTTGGAATCCATGTTGGAGACAAATCCTCCCGCCGCCTTCACCACGCGTTCCGCGTCCTTCTCCGCGGTGGAGACATCATCGACCCGCACAGTCAGGTTTCCGGTGACGATGATCTGCCGGTTGGTGATGGCCGAAGAAACTCCGCCACCCGTGCCGCCCTCCATGGGAGCGGATGCGGTCTCCATCATCATGTCTGAACCTGGAGGCGGCGAAAAGCCGGCGCGTTTGGCCGCAGATTCACTGCCTCCCGAACACCCAGCCAGGGCGATGGCGAGAAGGATGAGAGAGGAGACTTTGAGCTTCATGGTGGTCTTCATGTTATCGCGGCTTTGTCCAGTTGACGTTTCAGGCGAGCAGGCAGCATCGAAAAGGCGGCAAGCCGCCATGGGAAAGCGCGACGCAGGCGATCGCGCGATCCACGGAAGGCCGTTCATTCCGAACATCTTTTGATTCAAAATGAAAGTCCTGAATGTGGGTGTTTGAACTGAACGAAATCGTTCAAAGGACGTCTTCGCGGCCATGACTCCGGAGTCCAGGCCGGGGTCCATCCCTGGCGCGTCGAATCCTGACGAACTCAAGGGTGGACTCGGCCTCACGTTTGTCGACCTCGAAGAGGTCAAGCCAGAGGCGGAAGCACTCGCCCTGGTTCCGCCAGAATTCGCGCTGAAAAACCAGATTCTGCCGCTCAAATTGGAGGGCGGAGCTCTGGTGTGCGCCATCGGCGGGCCATCCTCGTTGGCGGCGCTGGACGACCTGGGAATTTTGATCGACCGCCCGATCCGCCCGGTCCAGGCCGATCCCGCGCTCATCAAGGACCGCATCGAACAGCGATTCCTGAGCGGAATGTTGGCGGAGCTGCCTTCGGACGCAGAACAGCAGTTCGAGGGCAAGGACACCGAAGACCTCGCCGACCTTGCCAAGATGGCGGGTGACGCGGCGGTCGTCCAGATGGTGAACCTGATGTTCGCCCAGGCCGTCCGCGACGGCGTCAGCGACATCCACATCGAGCCCTACGAGAAGGACGTCAAAGTCCGCTACCGCGTGGACGGCATTCTGCACGAGGCCCTCACTCCGCCCCGCCGGATGCATGCGGCTCTGATCAGCCGACTCAAGATTCTCGGCGAGATGAACATCGCCGAGCGGCGTCTTCCCCAGGACGGCCGCATCAAGATCACCATCGCGGGCCGGACCATCGACGTCCGCGTTTCAATCCTGCCGACCGTCCATGGCGAGCGCGCGGTCATGCGCATCCTCGACAAGGGAACCGCCGCCATCGGCCTGCCAGAACTCGGCATGAGGCCGGATACGCTGGAGATTTGGCGGAAGCTGATCTCTGTCCCGTACGGCATGATCCTGGTCACGGGTCCGACGGGTTCCGGTAAATCCACGACGCTTTACGCCGCGCTCCAGGAAGTCTATTCGCCCGCCCGAAATATTCTGACCATCGAAGATCCGGTCGAATACCAGCTCAAAGGAGTCGGGCAGATCCAGGTTCGGTCGAGCATCGGATTGACCTTCGCCAGCGGCCTTCGTTCCATCGTTCGACAAGACCCCGACGTCATCATGGTCGGTGAAATCCGCGACCACGAGACGGCGGAGATTGCGATTCACGCCGCGCTGACCGGCCACCTCGTCTTCAGCACACTGCACACCAACGACGCGAGCTCGGCCATCACCCGACTGCTGGATATGGGTGTGGAGCCCTACCTGGCCGCGTCGTCCATTGTCGGCGTGCTCGCCCAGCGATTGATCCGCAAGAACTGCCCGTTCTGCCGCATTCCCGTCGAACCAACATCTGAATCCCTGGCCGCGCTCGGCATCGGACCGGATGAGGCGAAACTGGCGAATTTCATGCAGGGGCAGGGATGCGAAAAGTGCGGCGGCACAGGCTACAAGGGACGCCAGGGCGTCTATGAGCTTCTGGTTGTGGACGAGCCCGTGCGCCGCATGACGGTGGACCGCTCGCCCGCCAGCATGATCAAGGACCACGCTTTGTCGGCGCAGAATATGCGGACCCTGATGGGCGATGGGCGGCTGGCGGTTCTCGAAGGGATCACCACCGCTGACGACGTGCTCCGCGTCTGCCAGCGTGAGGACTTCTCATGACGACCTTCGCCTACACGGCTCTGGAGCCGTCGGGCAAGAAGCGCAACGGCTACATCGAAGCGAACGATGAGAAGCAGGCCATCGCCATGATTGCCGCCGAAGGGCGGTTCGTCGTCGAAATTCGCGTCGATGCCGGACGAACTGACATTGGCAAGGCGGCGGAATCCGAGGAGCCGAAGCGGCGCAAATTCACCAAGCAGGACCTCGCGCTTTTCAGCCGTCGTCTGGCAGATTTGAGCGATGCCGGACTTCCGCTCGACCGGGCGTTGCAGGTCTTGATTGAACAGACCGAAAGCGAGCCGCTCAGCGAGGCAGTTGAGGAGGCTTTGACCGATGTCCGCGGCGGCATTCCGGTTTCCGAAGCCCTTGCCAAGCATCCCAAGCTTTTTCCGAACATCTACACCCAGACGCTGGCGGCGGGCGAGGCGTCCGGTCAATTTGGTCAGGCCGCAGAACGTTTGGCGGACCTCCAAGAGACTGAAGTGGCGCGGCGGAGCCAGATCGTCTCCTCTCTCATCTATCCCTGTGTCTTGATCATCGTGGCCATCCTGATGGTCGTGTTCCTGATGGGATATATCGTCCCCAAGTTGTCGGGGGTGTTTGAAGGAATGGGAGATGATCTGCCCGCGCCGACGAAGCTGCTGCTGGGCACCACGAACTTCCTCACGGGCAACTGGATCATGATCCTTGTCGTGCTTGTGGGCAGCTTCGTTGCCCTGCGCGTCTACTTTGCGACTCCGGCGGGTGCGATGAGCCGTGATGCCTTCCTGCTCCGAGCTCCGCTGATGGGACCGATCATCAAAAAGGGAGTCATCAGCCGGTATTCCCGCATCCTCTCCACCCTCGTCCAAGGCGGCGTCCCGATTCTGGAAGGGCTCCGTCTCGCAGGCTTGGCGGCGGGCAATAAAGTCTTTCAATCCAAAAGCGCGCAAATTGAGGACGATGTCCGAGATGGTCGCCCGGTTGCGCAAGCAATGCGCGACACCGGCGTGTTTCCTCCTGTGCTCACCCACATGGTTGCCATCGGCGAGGAGACAGGCGATCTTCCGAAAATGCTGTCCCGCGTCGCTGACAGCCTGGATTTTGAGGTGGAGCACGGACTCCGCCGAATCACGAGCCTGCTTGAGCCCATCATCATCGTCGCGATGGGCGGATTGGTGGCTTTCATCGTTTTGAGCGTCATGCTCCCCATCGTCCAGGCACAGACCCTGGTGAAGTGATCCGAAAATGAAGACACGCTTGCACTTGAACCGCCGACGAGGCTTCACTCTGATGGAGCTCTTGATCGTCATCATGATCATCGCCACTCTTGCGGCCATGATCATCCCGAGACTCATCTCCAAGACCGAGGATGCGAAGGTTGCCAAAGCCATGGGCGATCTCGCCAATCTGAACACGGTCCTCAACACGTTTCGTCTCGACGTGGGTCGATACCCCTCGACGGAGGAGGGACTTGAGGTGCTCCGCACTCCTCCCCAGAGCGCGCAGAACTGGAATGGCCCCTACATCGAGCGGAATATCCCGCTTGATCCTTGGGGCAATCCCTACCAATATGGTTGGCCGGGAGCCTACGGCAATGACTCCTTCACGCTCTACAGTTTGGGGGCGGATGGGCAGGACGGCGGCGACGGCAACAACGCGGACATCTATCAGACCGACTGATCGCGCATGAGGCGGAGACGGGGCTTTACTTTGGTTGAGATTTCCATCGTGATCGTGGTGATCGCGCTGATGGCCTCTGTCATCTTGCCTCGAATGATGCCCCTGATCCAATCGCAGCGGTTGGAGTCGTTCCGGCAGGACGCGCTCAATCTCGTCCGGGAAGCGCGGGAGCAGGCCATCGGCCAGGGACGCCCCATCACGGTGCTGGTGGACAGCGCTGAAATCAGCGCGGTCACAGACGATCAGAGCGAAGTCAATCCCGATGGCGCGCAGGAGGAAGCGGGTGGTCGATCTCTCGACTCCGAATCTCTGCCCGAAGGGACCGAAGTTGCCCAGCTCTGGCTGGAAGGCAGGACGGTGGATGCGTCTTCATTCCGTCTTGTCTTCTATCCCACGGGCGACGCCACGCCTGCGGTGATCCAATTTGATCAGGGTGGGCGCATCTGGCACATCCTCGTTGAAGGCGGCACGGGCCGGGTGACGTTCGTGGACGCCGCATATACCGAAGGCGGCGAAACGCGATGGCCCGCAGGGAACCTTGAGGTGCGTGGTGCCTCGTCGTAACGCCGGCTTCACAATCATCGAGGTGCTGGTCGCAATGGTTCTTCTTGCGATTGGCGTGACCACATTGGTCGGGGTGTTGGGCACCGTTTCCCGCACGAATGCCCGGGTCATCCTCAAAGAGCGGGTCGAGCGCGCCGCCGACGAGAAACTCGGCGAACTGGTCGCCACCGGCGATATTCAATATGACGGCTCGGGCGGCTTCGACAATCCAGAAGATCAGGATCTTTCCTGGTCAAGCCAGATCAGCGCGACAGGCACAGAAGGGCTGAGTTATGCAAGCGTGACGGTTCGGAGTGGGGAATATTCGGCGGTCGCGGATCGGCTCATCTACATCGCCCCGGAGACGGAAGAGACTGAGGGACAGGAGACCGCCACGCAGTGAAAAGACTTCAACGCGGCTTGACCCTCTTGGAACTGCTGATTGCATTCGGTGCGGCGGCGATGATTCTTGTGACCTTGACGGCTTCGCTGAGCACCGCATTCGACTGGCAGAGAAGGCAGCCTGCGCTGAAGGAAGCGCGGGACAATCGCTACCGATTCGAGGATCGAATGCGGGGATTGCTGCAGAGAGCATACATCACCTCGGATGAGGAGGATGCGGCGGGTTACTTCATCGCCGAACCCCAGTCTGGTTCTGGTCAGTTCGCGGATTCCCTGGTCTTCACATCCATTGGGTCCTCTCCCTCTGGGGCGTATCTTGATTCGGACGAGACAGATTTTCAAGTTCTGAATGAGCGGTTCGGGCCGCAGGGCGGGATCGAGGAAGTTTCTTTGTCGCTCGTTCCGATTGGATCGTCGCCCAGTCAAGATGGGCTCTTTCTCAGGCAGCAGCGTCCCGCAGATGGAGACTCCACTCAAGGTGGCTGGGAATCGTTGTTGGATGAAAGGATTCAGGAGATTCAGTTCGAGCTTTGGGATGGCACGGAATGGCTCGGCACATGGGACACCCGGAACAACCAGCGGCGAATCCCCGCCGCAATCCGCGTGAGCTACCGGATGCAGGACGACGGCATCGACCGGGTTTTCATCGTCCGGCTTCCGAACAGCGACATCACGACCGAGGATCCACTGACTGAGGAGACCGAAGGCGGCGCGGAGGGCCAGGCACAGCAATGAAAACTCTCATCCTCCCCCTCGCCTATCCTCTCCCCAGTGGGGGGAGAGATTTGTTCTCCCTCCCCAAGCTGGGGAGGGCCGGGGAGGGGTTGGCTTGTTCCACCCAGATTCTCAGGAGCAAGCCAACCCCCCCCCTGCCCCCTCCCGGCTCGGGAGGGGAGATGAGCCCTCGCCCTTCAGGGAGAGGGTTGGGTGAGGGTGCTTCGGGGCTGCGCTTCAGTCCGATAGTTTTTCCAAGCGGACTGAAGGCTGAAATCCCCCGCACCTGGCCTCTCCCCCGTGGGGAGAGGGAGTTGTTCTCCCTCCCCAAGCTGGGGAGGGGAGTTGAGCCCTCTCCCCCGTGGGGAGAGGGATGGCCCGCTTATACCAGCGAGCGGAGAACGAGGACTGCTCAGACACCGTTGACGACGTTCGGAGCTTTGCCGGTTTCCTGCAAGACCCGAACGATTCGCACCGTCTCCGCCGCGACCGCTTCCTGGGCCTGGTCGGTGCTGGCTCCGATGTGGTGGGTGCAGACGACGCCGGAGAGGTTCTTCAAGGGCCCGCCGTATTCGCCTTCGGCGACGGCGGGTTCGCCATCCATCACGTCAAGGCCCGCCCGAATCCGTCCGCTCTGGATCGCGGCGACCATCGCCGTCTCATCCACGACTTCGCACCGGCTGGTGTTGATGAACATCGCTCCCGGCTTCATCGCATCAAAGAACTCTTTGCCCAGCAACCCCTTGGTGTCCGGGCGGAGCGAGGTGTGGACGGAGATGATGTCGGAGAGCGGGGCAATCTCAAGAGGCCCCTGAACCGACTTCACCCCATACTTCGCCTCATCCTCGGGCGTGATGTATTTCGACGAAACCAGAACATTCATCCCGAACGCCTTCGCACGAGGCACCATCTGCTTGCCGATCTCCCCGAAGCCGACCAATCCCAGAGTCGCTCCTGCCAAGCCCTTCGCCTTGCTGTAGGCTTTCTTGTTCCACTTGCCGTTGCGAAAATCCGCCACGTTGTCTGCAATATGCCGATCAAGGGCCAGAATCAAACCAAAGGCGAGTTCGGCGACGGCAATGCTGTTCATGCCCGGGCAGTTGGCGACCGGAATTCCACGCTCCTTGGCCGCCTCGACATCAATCGTGTTGTAGCCCGCCCCCGCGCGGATGATGAGCTTGAGATTTCCCGCCTCCACGACATCGCGCGGCACCTTCGTGCTGCGGACAATCAGAACCTCGGCCCCGGTCTCCTTGACCGCATCCCGGAGGGAGTCTTCCTTGAGGTCCGGGTTCGAAATCACTTCGCAACCCAGCGCCTTCAAACCATCCAAGCCGCTCTGCTCAAACTTGTCCGCCACCAACACCTTCATGGTGCGGATAGTTTACTTGGGGATGTTGATGTCCATCCGGTCATCGTTGAACTGACGCATCTTCGCGGGCCGCATGTCCCGACCTTCTAGGTAGCTGCGGAGCGCATTCTCCTCGAAGACCGACGGATGACTGCCGTTGACGAGGATCGCGCCCGGCTTCATTGCGGCGAAAAATTCTTCCTTCAGCAGCCCGACCGTATCGGCGCGGAGATTCTCCTGCACCGCGATCACGTCACTCATGGCCGCGAGTGTCACCACGTCCGGCATCCGGCGCACTCCGTGGGCATCAGCTCCCTCGTCGGCGATATGCGACGAGTAGACGGCGACCGCCATCAAGTGCTCATGCGCCAGATCTCGAAGGTGCTTGCCGACCTCTCCAAATCCGACGAGTCCGATCACCAGCCCTTCGAGCGGGCTGCTCAGGTTCATCTCGTTGGCCCGCTTGATGAATCCCGCGGCCGACCGCACGTGCATGTCGATCAGATTGAACATCGCCTGAGCCGCCGAGGCGGGCGATTCAATGTCCGTGTCGCCCAAAATCACGAAGTCAGGGTCCAACCTGCTGACCTGCTCCTCAATCGGGCGATTGGGATCGGCGGGAACAATGCGGCAGCCCATCGAAGCCAGCATCGCGGTTGTCTTGTGATCCAAAGGGTGTGCGGCGAAAACCGTCATGCGTATCCCAACGGCTACACACTTTGGCCGTTGCCCGATCGCCGTTAAGAAACTATCAGAACTCCCGTCAGAACCCGCTCTTCCGGAGCCTTGCAGGCCGATTCCGTACAGGCTTGGAACCGAACCGTGAGCTGAAATTCTTCGGTCGATTTCTTCGCACGGAGCCGGATCGGAATGCTGACTTCACCTTCATACCGATCATTCTCGCCATCCGGAAAGCCCGCCTCTCCCAGCACCCCATCGACCTTGAGCGAAGTTGGAATCAGCCATGCCGCCGGAGGTTCATGCGTATTGACATGCTGTCCCGACGGGATATGCAGAGTCACCATCGCGTGCCCCCACCCGTCGGCATCGGCCTTGATTTCTCTCGGCGTCAGGCTCACGCGCACCGCGTCCAACTCAGGCAGCACAGACTCAATCTGCTCATCGCCTGCATCAATGATGTAGGTCAACAGGACGTCCAGCAAACTCTCCGCCGCCTGCGGCAGCCGCTGCGCCCACCCGAGAAGCGCGGGGAAATGGCGGTCGAACTCCGCACGCATACCGAGCCGCCAGAGGACCCGCAGTGCAACCGCGCCCGGCCCCGGCGTGGCGTAGTCCAAAGCGGGCTTCGTTCGCCCCAGCGGGCTGCTCTCAAACTCCTCAGAGAACCAGAATCCAGGCGCGTTCCGGTCAGCAAACTTCGCCACCATCCGCTCCGCCAACTCCTGGGCCGCAGTGCGCCACTCGTGCCTCTCGGTCGCCGCAAACAGGTCAAGCAGGCCATCCGCAAGGAAGGCGTGGTCGTCGAGGAAAGCCGGCCCGCTCGCCCTTCCGCCTGTGATCTGGTGCGGCAGTTCATCTCCCATTGCCTCCACCCAAACCCGCGCGCATCGCTCGGCCATCTCGATCTGCCCCGCACTCGCCAGCGCCCCGATCATCAGTCCGTTGGCGGAGGCGATGCACTTGTCATCCAGCCCCGGACGCGGACGCGACTCCCGAGCGATGCGCAGCCGCTCCAGCGCGGGGGAAAAGTCGGCATGATCGGCCAAATCCAGCACGTTGCGATCCGTGACACTCTGCGTCGCTTCATCGAGGAAATTGCCTTCGGGAAGGCACTGGAATGCCTGCCGGAACACGTCCGCCTCGGCTCCCAAAACCTGCTCGATCTCCTCCCATTCCCAGGTGTAGAAGAGGCCCTCCTCACCCTCGGAGTCCGCATCCAAGGCGGTGAAGAACAGCCCGCTGGCGTCAGTCATTTCCCGTTGAACCCACGCGATGATTCCCTTTGCCGCCCTGTCAAAAGTGGATTTCAGATGCGGGTCTTCGCTCAGATATCCCGCAAGATGATAGGCATGAAGAAGCTGGGCGTTGTCCGTCAGCATCTTTTCGAAATGCGGAAGGTGCCACAAATGATCGGTCGCATAACGGTGGAATCCGCCGCCGACATGGTCGTGAATCCCCGCGAGCGCCATTTTCTCAAGCGTGAGGAGGGCCATGTGCGCCGACTGCGCCATGTACTCCTCAACCACCTCATCCACCTCGCCCGCGTTGTGTCGGCGCGAAGCATAGTTCAGGAAGAACCGCAATCCCGCATGAGGGGGAAATTTGGGCGCGCCGCCAAACCCGCCATTCTCGTAGTCGAACGACGCGTGGAAGGATTCAATGCTCCGGTCCAGAAGATCATAACTGGGTTGGGTGGGCAGCACCGAACTGCTCTTCGCCAGCGTGTCGGACAAAGCCCGCCCAAACTCCTCCGCCGATTTGACCAACTCCTCACGAGAATCGCGCCAGAACGAGGAAAGGCTAGTGACCACGTTGTGGAAGCCGGGAAAATCGCCCCGAGGAAATCTTGGGAAATATGTTCCGATATGAAACGGCTTCTGATCGGGAGTCATGAAGACCGTCAGCGGCCATCCGCCGTGCCCTGTGGCGATCTGGCAGGCCGTCATGTAGATCTCATCAATATCCGGCCTCTCTTCGCGATCCAGCTTGATGCTGATGAAGTCACGGTTCAGCGCATCCGCCACCTCCTGATCCTCGAAGGATTCGTGGGCCATCACATGGCACCAGTGGCAGGCGCTATAGCCGATGCTCAGAAAAATCGGCTTGTCCTGCCGCCGCGCCTCCTCCAAAGCCTCCTCGCCCCAAGGCCACCAATCCACCGGATTGTCCTGGTGCTGGCGCAGGTAGGGAGAAGAGGAGTCGGCCAAGCGGTTGGGCACGAACCCAGGATACTCAGCCCTTCAATTTGGCAATGGACCGGAGACGTTCAAGGTCCTTCTGCGGGATGATTCGGCACTCGCCCGGGGCCATTCCTTTCACGATGAGATTGCCGACCCTGACCCGACGAAGCGAGCGGATCGGCAACCCGACGGTCTGGGTCATGACGCGAATCTGACGCTTGCGACCTTCATGGAGAAGGATGTTGAGCGTCGTGGTCATATGCTTTGTGTCGAGTTTGGTGATGCTGACTTCCGCCATGCGGTGGCGGATGCCCTCAATGAAAACGCCCTTGCGCAAGCTCGAAATCTGATCGTCCGTCGCCAGCCCTTCGACCACTGCGATGTACTCTTTCTCAACCTCGTACCGCGCATGAGTGAGATGAGCGGCAAGCGTGCCATCGTTGGTGAGAATCAGCAGGCCCTCGGTGTCCTTGTCCAGCCGTCCAACCGGCTTGAGATGACGGTATCGCTCGGGAATCAAATCTAAAACCGTCTGCCGACCCATTTCATCCGCGGTGGTCGTCACGTATCCCTTCGGTTTGTTCAGCAGCAAATAGACGTGCTCACGCGCCGAGATTCGGTCACCATCCACCCGAATTTCATCATTCTCGGTGACCGTCACCCCCATTTCGGTGACGAACTGGCCATTGACCTCGACGCGGCCCTGAGCGATCAGTTCCTCGGCCTTCCGGCGGGAGCAGAGCCCGCTTTGGGCGATGGCTTTATGGAGTCGGATGCGTTCGCTCATCGGCGGGTCATTCTGCGCGATTTTCGCCGCAGCATCGCCCAAGACAGGACGAACAGGCCCCCGATCGCCGCTCCACCAGGAGAAGCGATGGTCGCGGCAAGCGCGGGCTTGGCCTCAATATCTTCCGCCGCGAGGATCGGAGCCTTCAAGATCGTCCCGTCCTCCAATTCAATCTCCAGGTGTCCGAGAGATTCACCCTTGCTGACAGGCGCCTTCACTTTTTCATCAAGCGAAGGCACGGCCTTGGGCACTCGGCTTGTGGATGAGATCAGGGCATAAACGTCATTTGCGGCCATTGCCGCCGCCTGCCCCCGCCGTCCGCCTTCAACCGGCACAAAACCAACGGGATCGCCTTTGGAGACCAGCTTCTCTTCGACAAAATGCGCCATCGCCCACTCATTGAGGCGCGTCGTATCCGCCACCCAATCCTCGCTCTTGAGAACCACTGTGATCAGACTGACGCCATTCCGCTCAATGCTGCCGACGAAGCACTTGCCCGCCGGGACCGTCCAGCCGGTTTTGATCCCGGTCACGGTGTCGTCGAGTTCAAGCAGCTTGTTCCGGTTGACGATGAATCGGTCTTCTTGGTTGATCGAGCGGGCGACGGTGTACTTCTGCTGCGCCGCCACTTCGCGGAAGGTTTCGTTCTTCATCGCCTCGCGGGCAATGATCGCCAGATCGCGGGCCGTCGTGTAATGCTCCTCGTCGTGGAGTCCATGAGGATTCTTGAAGTGCGAATGAGTTGCGCCCAGCGTCACCGCTCGTTCATTCATCAGTTCGGCAAACCCCTCGACCGAACCACTGATATGCTTCGCCACCGCCTCACAGCCGTCGTTGGCGCTGCGCATCATCAGCCCGAAAAGCAGATCATGCACGCTCATCTGCTCGTAGGGTTTGAGGTGAAGGCTGCTTCCGGTCACCTTGTCAATGTCAAATGGAGCCGTCACCCGGTCGTCAAGAGAGCAGTTCTCAAGCAGGAGGAGCGCGGTGAGAATTTTGGTCGTCGAAGCCGGGTAGCGTTTCACATCGGCCTCCTTGCTCCAAAGGATGCGGCCCGATTTGGCGTCCATGATCAGCGCGCTCGCGGCATTGACCGTCGGCGTCTCGGCCGTGATGGCATTGGCCTTGATCTCGGCCAGATTCACGGTTGGCGCGGCAAATGCTGGCGTCACGCAGACGGCCAGAGAAAGGCCGATCAGGGCTCGGGAACTGCGGCTCATTCCGAAAGTCAATTTACCTGGTCCGGTTGGGGTGGATCGAACGACAACGAGGGCTGATCCGGGTCTTCGTGGCTTTCGAGCGCCAGCAGTTCGCCATCGGATGTGGAGACTTGCGGCAGTTCCTTGAGGCTGTCGAGATTGAAGAGATGAAGGAACTGCTGGGTGGTTCCATAGAGAACAGGACGGCCCGGAGTGTGCTTTCGCCCCACCTCGACCACCATTCTTTTCTCCAAAAGCTGCCGGAGGGAGTAATCGCTCTGCACCCCGCGCACTGCGTCGATTTCGGCCATGGTGATCGGCTGCTTGTACGCGATGATCGCGAGGACCTCCATCAGGCTGCGGCTCAGCTTCATCTGCTGCGGTTCGATGAACCGGGCGAGCGCATCGGCGTATTCCGGCTTGGTGGCGAGCTGATAGCCGCCCGCGATGCGGGCCAAAAGCAGGGGGCCGGAATCGCTCAAACGC
>JAEYWW010000080.1 GCA_023428805.1 Armatimonadota bacterium
TTCTTTTCCAGTGCTTACAGTTCCCAGCCCTTGCGATAGACGGGCTGGATCAGGGAGTCGTAGGCGTTGGTGCCTTTGGCTTGGAGGCGGCGGGCATCCCATTCGACCTTGTCGCCATTCGCCCAAACGGCGAGGTTGCCGAGAAGAACCGTTTCCGTCAAGGGGCAGGCGTAGTCCACCAGGTTCGACCGGGCGGCGGGGCCGCCTTCGATGGCATTGACCCACTCCTTGAAGTGGCCGGGAGACTTGGTGAACTCCACGTTGGGCAGTTCCCCACCACCCACGAGCTTTCCGCCTCCGCCGTATTCATGCGGCATGTAGAGCGTGCCTTTTTCGCAGACGATCAGGCAGCCGTTGCCGTCGAATTTCGTATTCGGTGCCAAGTCCTGCGGGGGGAGCTTGCCGCCGTCGTACCACTTGAGGCTGACTGCTGGACGATTGCCGCGGGCGGCGAATTGGTAGTCCACGATGGACCAATTCGGGAAGCTGTCCTTGTTGTGGCCGCTCGTCTGCGCCTGCACCGAAATCGGGTCGCGCAGATCGAACGCCATGAAGGGCAGGTTCATGCAGTGGCATCCGATGTCGCCGAGCGCGCCGCTGCCAAAATCCCACCATCCGCGCCAGGCGAAGGGATGATAGCCGTCGGCATAGTCGCGGAATGGCGCGGGGCCGAGCCAGGCTTCCCAGTCCACTGATCGCGGGGCGCGGGATCGTTCGGGCCGCTCGACGCCCTGGGGCCACCAGCCTCCGGCGCGGTTGGTCCAGCAGTGAATCTCCTTGACCTCGCCCCAAGTTTTGGCTTGGAGCAGGGCCGCCACTCGTCGAAGGTCGTCGGTGCTCGTGCCCTGGTTGCCCATCTGAGTGGCGACACCGCTCCGTCGGGCGATGGATTGGAGGGTGCGTGCTTCGCCGATGGTGCGGGTCAGCGGCTTTTCGCAGTACACGTGCTTGCCCAGCTTCATCGCCATCGCGGCGGCGGGAGCGTGGGTGTGGTCGGGGGTGCTGACGACAACGGCGTCGATCTGCCCGTGCATCGAATCGAACATCTTGCGGAAGTCGCTGAAAGTCGCGGCGTCCGGATATTCAAGCAGGGTCTTGGCGCGGGTCTGCGCGTCGATGTCGCACAGCGCGACAATCTCTCCATTCTCATAAGCAGGCTTCAGGTGGGCTCCGCCACGTCCGCCGATTCCGATCATGGCGAATCGGATGCGGGCGTTGGGCGAGGGTCGCCCGGCCGAAGCCGCGCCCGCCAGCGACAGACTCATCGCGGCGGCCGCCGAAGCCTTCAAAACATCGCGGCGCGAAGGGTTGTGGTGCATGGCCTGCGGGCAGTATAGCCCTGCTTTTCCCAATGCTGCATTGAACGGTCATTGACAGGTGACACTCAGGTAATCTTTTGTTTATGCTCACCCTCGCCTTCCTTCTTGTGACGCAGAGCGGCTCCAGCCCGGCGGCGTCCATCGCGGACTTGACCAAGAATGTCGGGGTTCTGCCGACGGGAGGGATCCCCGGGCCGGTGGCGGTGCTGGGGCCGAACGCGTTTCCGGTGATTCAGTCCGGGGATGGCAAGGTGAATTACGCGATGGCGGCGGCGACACCCTTCGGCAAGGGACGAGTGCTCGCCAGCACCAAGATCGAGATTGGCGGCACGGACAAGGAGAGCAAGACCTTCACCATGAATGTGCTGCGGTGGCTCTCGCCCAATAAGCTTCCCAAGAAGATCGGCACCTACGGCTTGGATGGTCCGGCAAGAAATTTGAAGGATATGGGGTTCGAAACGACTGCCCTGAAATCCGGTTCGAAATGGGATGACTACGATGTTGTCCTGATCGATGGACACCAACTGCAGCCGGGTGACGTGGAGCCTCTGCGGACTTATGTGCAGAATGGAGGCGGCATCTCGGTCACCGGGCTCGCCTGGGGGTGGGCGCAGATCACGGGCAAGTCCATCCGCGACGACGCGGTCTACAACAAGCTTCTTGTGCCGATGGGCTTGGCTCTTTCGGACGGTTACATTGACGGCGCCCTCGCGCCCTCTGATCCCAAGAATGTCTCCTGGGACAAGCTGAACGCCACCCGGATCGCAATGAGGCTGGAATCGGCGGGCAGCCAGCCCATTCCCGCCGCAGAAGCGAAACAGATGTCGCAAATCCTCACGAACTGCCTCGGTGCAGTTCCGGCAACCGACCCGCTCTTCATCCGCCTGAAGAATCTGACCGAAAAATCGCCCGCCGTCATCCCAACGGAAGCGAACCCCCTGAAGGCGGCGAACATCTTGGGCCGCGCCGGGGTGATCATCCGTGATGCGGGATACCGAACTTCCCCCGCCGCTTCCCTCAAAGCAGACCCCGCCGCCGCGACTTTCCCAGGGCTCCTCCCGGTTGGGGCAAAACGGGAAACCGTGACCACAAGCCTCGACTTGACCGGAGGACAATGGGTCAGCACCGGGCTCTACATCAATGCCGGTGAGCTTTCGACGATCACCCATCCAGAGATTCGCGGTTTGCGGTTCCAGATCGGATGCCACTCCGATGAAAACTGGCATCACGACAGTTGGACCCGCTTCCCTTCAATCCTCTACAGCTATCCCGCGACGGGAACGGAGACAAAGGTCGCCAGCCCATTTGGCGGCCTTGTCTATGTCCAGGCTCCCCGAAATTCCGGGCCGAACCACTCGATCACATTCAGCAACGTGGCGCGGTCCCCCCGCTACGTCCTCGGTCAAACCACAGACGCCGAGTGGAAGCAGATGGTCGAACAGGCTCCCGGGCCTTGGGCGGAATTCGAGGGCACACGCTTGATTCTCACC
The DNA here is from genome assembly GCA_023428805.1 of Armatimonadota bacterium. Classification (GTDB taxonomy): domain Bacteria; phylum Armatimonadota; class Fimbriimonadia; order Fimbriimonadales; family Fimbriimonadaceae; genus JAEYWW01. Next base: position 2,810 of record JAEYWW010000080.1, read on the forward strand.
GTTCCCTCCCAAGCCGCCCGCAAGGTTCAGGACCCGAAGAAGCTGATGGAGCTCTGGGAGAAGATCATGGACTGCTATGTGGAACTCGGGACCCGCCCGATCAACCACAAGGAGCGGATCGTCACCGACATGCAGATTTCGGCGGGCTACATGCACTCGGGCTACCCGATCATGACCTGGATGGATGTTCAGGACTTGGTGGTCAGCTATGAAAAGCTCACCACAGAAGGTTCTTGGGGGCATTGGCATGAACTGGGGCACAACCACCAGCAGGGTGCTTGGACATTCGACGGCACCGGCGAAGTGACCTGCAATTTGTTCTCCCTTTATGTCTACGAGAAGGTGATCGGCCGTGAGGTCGGCGACGCGCGAGTGCGCGAAGTCGAGCCCCGCTTCCGCAGGCATATCGAGGCAGGCGCGCCCTACGACAAGTGGAAGGACGACCCCTTCCTCGCGCTCTATATGTACTATCAGCTTCGGGATGAGTTTGGCTGGGACACCTACAAAAAGGTGCTCGCGGACTACCGGGACGCTCCCCGCAATGATCTGCCCCGCAATGATCAGGAGAAGCGCGACCAGTGGATGGTGCGGTTCAGCAAGGCTGCCGGACGCAATCTGGGACCGTTCTTCCAAGCTTGGGGAGTGCCGACGACGCAGGGCGCGCGGGATTCCATCAAGGATCTGCCAGTCTGGATGCCCCCGAATTTCCCCAAGAATCCCAAGTTGTGACGTCGCAGCTTGCCAAGTCTTGGAGTTCGGACCTCCACCATGCCAAAATAGACTCCCGTTATGGCAGGCCACAGTAAATGGAAGAACATCCGCATCCGCAAGGGCAAACAGGATGCCCTGCGCGGCAAGCTGTTCACGAAACTGGGGCGTGAGATCATCGTCGCGGCCAAAATGGGCGGCGGCGACCCCGACACAAACCTTCGCCTCCGCCTTGCGATTGAAAAGGCCCGCGAGAATTCGGTGCCAAAAGAGAATATCGAACGCGCCATCGCCCGAGGCACGGGAGCCGTTGAGGGAGAAAATTACGAAGAATTGGTCTATGAAGGAGTCGGCCCGGGCGGCGTGGCCTTCATGGTCGAAGTCTATTCGGAGAACAAGAACCGCACGGTCGGCGATCTCCGGCACACCTTCACCAAGAACGGCGGCTCGCTGACCGAAAATGGCTCGGTCGCCTGGCAGTTCAAGCACGTCGGACAGATCAGCGTCAAGAAGAGCGCGACAGACGAGGACACATTGACTCTCGCAGTTCTCGACGCGGGGGCCGACGACATTCGGAGTGACGATGACGAGACCTTTCTGGTCGAAATGCCGCTTGAAAACTACGGCGCCTGCGTCCAGGCTTTGAACCAGGCGGGGATCCCCATCGCAGAAGCCGGGCTCGCCCGCATCGCCACGAACGTCGCCAATCCGAGCGAGGATGATCTTCGCAAAATCCTCCGCCTCTACGACGCGCTTGAGGAGATGGATGACGTGAAGGACACCTACATGAACGCCGAGATCCCCGACGATCTCATGGAAGAGGAGTAAGGCTCCTTCGGAGCCGGATCATCATGAACGAACAGGCGCGCATCCCGTGGCTGTCCGTCGTGCTGATCGGGCTCAATATGCTCGCCGCATTCGCCCTGTTCTTCAACCCGGACATGGCGCTTTCCTACGGCTTCAAACCTTCCGAACCATCCCTGATCACCGCGATCAGCTCTCTCTTCCTGCACTTCAACGTCATTCACCTGCTCGGAAACATGGTCTTCCTGGCGGCGGTTGGCCCCCTTGTGGAGCTTGCCGCAGGCACTTGGCGCTTCGCCATTGTCTACTTCGCATCCGGCCTGCTGGGGGTTGGCGGGCATTGGTTGATGACATCGCCCATCGACCGGGAGCGGCCCTTGATCGGAGCCAGCGCCGCCATCGCGGGGTGCATCGGCTACACCGTCATCCGCTACGCCCACGTGCGAGTGCCGATTTTGCCGAAGCGAGGTGTCCCGGTCTGGAGCCTCGCGATTGTCTGGATTGCGTTGCAGACGACAGGCGGTTTTCTGCGGATTGGAGAGGAGTCTGGCGGCACCGCCTATTGGTCGCACTTGGCCGGCTTTCTTGCGGGGCTGGTGCTTGCCGTCGTTTTCAAAGCCCCCCAGGAGCAGAGCTTGATCGCGGCCCACGGAGTTTTGGCGGAGATGAATGACCGCAGCCCCGCGGCGGCGCTGCGAGCCGCAGAGAGGGTTCTGGAGCAGAATCCGGATGACCTCGGCGCGCTCCGCGCCAAGGCCGACGCGCACCACGCGATGCACGATCGAGGCCACGAGATCGAAACTTTGCTGAAGATTCTCGAAGTCGCGCCCCAAAGCGACCATCCCGACGTGGTTCATGCCCTGATCCACGCAGGCGGGATCGAAATGATGTCCCCGCAGCGACGCGCGCGCTTGTCTGACCAAATGGTGGAGGCAGATTGTGACCTCGCGGATTTGCTGCTGCAATCGATTGTAGATATGGATGATGCCGAGAGCCAGCGTCCAGATGCCATGCTTCGCTTGGCCGAGCTGGTTCGGGAAAAAGATCAAGTGAGGTCGGTCAACCTTTTGGATGAGCTCGCATCCAAATATCCCTTCCATGGAGCGACGCAGGTTGCGAAGACGAAGGGGCTGATTCCTTGAAGACCTGGTGGCGCAAAGTCCGTCCCTTCATCCTGAGCGGGCTGATCTACTGGATCGCGCGGCTGATCGGGATGACGCTCCGCATCGAGGCTCCCGGCTACGACAAGATCAAGGATATTCCGGGCGGAAAGATCATGGCGGGCTGGCATGGCCGCACCTTCGCCGCCGCCACTTTCTTCCGCCACAAGGGTATCTGGACGATCATCAGCCAGAGCCGCGATGGTGAGATGCAGAACCGAATCTTTTCTCGATTCGGCTTCAAAACGATCCGGGGAAGCTCCAGCCGAGGGGGCATCAAGGCCGCCATCGAAGCAATCAAAGTCTTGCGGACCGGAGAAAGCATGGCCTTCACACCCGATGGACCGCGCGGGCCAAGCGGGGTTGTTCAGCCCGGGATCATGATGATGGCCCAGAAATCGGGGGCCCCGATCATCCCCTGCGGAGTGAGCGCGACACGGCGATGGCTTGCACCCACCTGGGACAAATATCTCGTGCCCAAGCCATTTTCGCGGGTGGTCATGAATTTTGGCGACCCAATCTATGTTCCCGCAGACTCCAGCGAAGATCAGGTTGAGGCTCTGCGTCTGCAAGTGGAGGTCGAGATGCATCGTCTCGAGAAGGAAGCAATGCGTCTGACCGGCCATGATGGGGCGTATTGATGGAAGCGGTTTTCAGGGATTCTTCGTCAGGCGATGCTTGAGCCAGCTTTCCACAGGTTCGTCCCCGCCGATCTGTCCCTGCCGTGCGGCCTCTCGTAAACCTGGTTCGATGAAGCCGAAGTGCCCCTCAGGGTCCGCGCGTCGATTGATGTCCCGCGCGAAGAGATTGATCTTGATGAGCTGAGGCCAGCCACCCTCTGCGGCATGATCGAGGAAGGATATGATTTCCTTGCGGCGGGAATAGGGGCCGCCCAGCTCACATATTTGGAATGAAAGCGAGTTCTGATCAAGCTGCGACATGAGCGAAACGTAGCGGGTGTAAGTCGATTTCAAAGGCATATCC
>JAEYWW010000102.1 GCA_023428805.1 Armatimonadota bacterium
GGTCTATTCGCCCTGGCAGCTCCGCGAGAGGATGGTCGATTTCTGGTCGAACCACTTCAACATCTTTGCCCGCAAGGGATTGGCGGCCTACCGAAAGCCGCAAGATGAACGCGACGTCGTCCGCGCCAACACGCTCGGCTCATTCCCCAAGATGCTCGAGGCCAGCGCGAAATCCACGGCGATGCTCCTCTTTCTCGACCAGCAGGCGAGCAATTTCAGCCAGCCGAACGAGAACTATGCGCGGGAGCTGTTGGAGCTTCATTCTCTCGGCGTCGATGGAGGCTACACACAGAAAGATGTGATGGAGGTCGCGCGGTGCTTCACCGGATGGACCGAAGAGCGCGGGTTCATGAAGGGCAAGGGACAGTTCCGATTCCGACCGGAAATGCACGACTCTGGGGAGAAGATCGTACTGGGCCATGTGATCCCCAAGGGCGGCGGGGTTCAGGATGGCGAGAAGGTCTTGGAAATTGTCTCCCAGCATCCCGCAACCGCGAGTTTTGTAGCCGGGAAGCTGTGCCGGTTCTTCCTGGGTTCTTCCGAACCGAAGATTCAGGATCGGGTGGCCAAGGCTTATCTGTCGTCAAAGGGCGAGATCAAGCCGATGCTCCGCGAGATCTACGCCGCTGGCGAGGAGGGTTTGGCCGAACCATTCATGAAGCGGCCCTTCGATTATCTCTGCTCATCGCTGAGGGCATTGGATGCCGATACAGACGGCGGCAAGCCGCTGCAGGACCATCTCACCGCGATGGGCCAGCCGCTCTACCAATGGCCGATGCCCGATGGATACCCGGATGTCAGCGAGGCCTGGACCGGGTCGTTGCTGGGTCGCTGGAATTTTGCCATCGATCTCTGCGAGGGAAGAATTCGCGGGACCTCGGTTGATGTTGCCGGTGTCGCCAAGCGCATGGGAGACGCCGATCCTCTTGCGGTGACCTTTTCACGCCCAGTTGATTCGCCTGAGTTGGACGATGTGGTCGAAATTGTGGGCCGACAAACCCTCGATGCGGCCCACCAAGCCGCTTTGGCCCTGGCGTCGCCGGAGTTCCAATGGCGATGATCAAAGAGGAGAAAGGATGAACCGAGATTGGACATTCTGCGATGGCGACGGCGGGCTCGAACCCCAGGCCGCAGTCAGCCGTCGGGCCGCCCTGACCCTGGGTGCGGCGGGCATCGCCAGCCTGTTGGGAGTGCGAAAAGCGTGGGCCCAAACCAGCTTCCAGACCGACCCGAAGCACGACAATGTGCTGGTGGTCATCTTCCTCCGCGGAGGCATGGATGGCCTGAATGTGGTCGTTCCCTATGGCGACGACCAGTACTACCGTGTCCGTCCCTCCATCTCGCTCGCCCAGCCTGGCAAACCGAATGGCTTGAACAAGCTGGACGACTTCTACGGCCTGCACCCCTCCATGCCCGGACTCCACAAGCTCTATCAAGAAGGGCAGGCGGGATTCGTCCAAGCCATCGGATCGGGCGACCAATCTCGAAGCCACTTTGAGGCCATGTCCACGATGGAGCGGGGCATCGGGAGCGGCTTGGAGAGCGCGGGCGGCGGGTGGCTGGGACGGCACATCGCGAGCACTCCCGAGAGGACTTCCCCGCTCCGCGCGGTTGCCTTGACCAATGTGATGCCTGATTCACTCGGCGGCGCGCTCGGCGCGCTTGCGATTGAGAGCATGGCGCAATTCAAGCTGCGGACGGACGACGAAAAAATGGGCGCCGCCTTGAACGAGATGTATTCGGGCAAGCGCGACCTCGTCACCGAAGCGGGACATGACACCTTGAAGGTGCTCAACGCGCTCCGAAAAGTTGATCCCAAGGATTACAAGCCCGACAACGGAGCGAACTACGAGGACAAACCGCTCTCCAAGGTGATGCGCGAAGTCGCATTTCTCATCAAACAAGACCTGGGATTGGAAGTGGCCGCACTGGATATGGGCGGATGGGACACACACGTCGCGCAGGGGGGAGCCCAGGGCTGGCAGGCGGGCTTGCTCGGGGAATTGAGTGCGGCGCTCTCCACATTTGTTCAGGACATGGGCGCGGAAATGAAGCGCGTCACGGTTGTCGTCCAGACAGAATTTGGCCGACGAATCGCGGAGAATTCCGGGCTCGGCACCGACCACGGTCGCGCCAGCGCGATGATGCTGCTGGGCGGCGGTGTCCACGACGGCAAAGTTCACGGCACATGGCCGGGGCTCTCGCCCGAACTTCTCGAAGGACCGGGCGACCTTCCGGTCACCACGGACTACCGCGACGTTCTGGCAGAAATTCTGCAGAACCGGCTCGGCAATTCGCACATGAACCGAGTTTTTCCGGGCCACGCGCCAAAATCTGTCGGAATCGTCGCCTAGCCGCCCGCACCGCAAGTATCGCGGACAACCAGCACACCGGGCTGGGTGTGCGACCGTGATGCCTGCTGGCGGTCATCAAGCCGGGAGAGGGCGAACTCCGCCGCCTTCTGCCCGATCTGATCGGGATGCTCCACGACGGACGTCAGGCCGAGATACGGAGCGAGTTCCGAGTCGCCCATCCCAACCAGCGCAATATCCTGGGGAACCCGGAGCCCGCGTTCTCGAATGATGGACAGGGCTTCGGCGGCGATGTAGTCGTTGGCGGCGACGATGGCGGTAGGGCGGCTCTTGAGAGCGAGGAGAGAATCGACCGCTTCGCGCGCACCTGACCCCTCAAAACTGTCTCCCACAATCAGTTCATCCACAATCGGAATCCCTGCCTCGTTCAGCGCGGCTCGATAGCCTTCGGCTCGCTTCTGGTTGCCGCTGGCTTGGATGTAGCCTTGGATGTGGGCGATTCTCTTGTGTCCGAGCTTGATCAGATGCTTCGTCGCCAAATACCCCTCTGAGAATCCATCCCAAATCACAAAGTCAATTCGTCTTCCGTTCTCAAAGGGGTTGGTCAAGAGGCAGACGGGAATTTGTCCCGCAACCT